>JBFZEN010000429.1:0-11630 GCA_041306805.1 bacterium | reverse complement strand
CACGGCTGTGTTCGATGAAAACGGCAAAATCGGCGGTCAACTGGTCAAACAGACGCATATGTTTTTCGGATCGAGGGCGCAATATGCCAGCGTCAGGGGAATAGACATCAGTGAACGCCTGCAGTCCGAAATGGGCCGCAAGGTTCGGTTTTTTAATGAAACACCCGTGGTGGGATATTATGCGCCGTTTCAGCTGGCCGTCGTTTATAAAAAAACACTGCACCGCGTTATAGCCGAAAAAATCATCGTAGCCGCGGGCGCTTCTGAAAACATGCTGACCTTCGCCAATAACGACTTGCCGGGTGTGTACGGGGCGGGTGCGGTGCAGACGTTGATGAACGTGTACGGCATCATGCCCGGAAAGCGCGTGCTGATGGTCGGCGCCGGAAACGTCGGTGTCATCGTGGCTTACCAGCTTCTTCAGGCCGGCGTGGAGGTGGTTGCCGTGATCGAAGCCGCTCCCCGGATCGGAGCGTACCAGGTGCACGCATCGAAGATCAGGCGGTGCGGAGTCCCCATTCTGACGCGCCACACGGTCAGAGAGGTGACCGGTTCGGATCATGTCGAAGCGGCGGTTGTGGTGCGTGTCGACGAAGACTGGGAACCCGTTCCAGAAACGGACAAACGCTATCCGGTAGACACGGTCTGCCTTGCGGTCGGCCTCAGACCGACGGTGGATCTGCTGGACCAAATGGGATGTGAGATGAAAAACGTGCCCGAATTGGGCGGGGAAGTGCCGGTCCGCAACCGGTGGATGGAGACGTCCGTTCCCGGCATCTATGTGGCGGGGGATGCGTCCGGAATCGAGGAGGCTTCGAGCGCCATGCTGGAAGGCAGGCTGGCCGGTTTGGACGCTGCCGGGAAAATGGCCGGCCATGCGAAGGCCATTGCCAGACTCAAAGAGGAAACACTCGAAGAATTAAACGAGTTGCGCGCAGGTCCCTTCGGCGAGAAAAACAGGACTGGCGAGAGAAAATTGCGCGAGGGGACCGGGTCGTCATGAACTATCTGGAAAACGGCCTGGTGGAGCTTTCGGACCTGCAGCTGCCCGATGCGGAAAGGCTTGAGAGAGGTCCCGTGGTGGTGATCGAGTGCGTCCAGAAAATCCCATGCAATCCGTGCGTGGAAAGCTGCCCCCACAAGGCCATCGCCATCGAGCCGACCGTCAACGATATTCCCCGGGTCGATTTTGACCGGTGCACGGGCTGCGGTTTGTGCATTCATCATTGCCCGGGCCTGGCCATATTCGTGGTCAATCAGAACCATGATGCGGACAGGGCCCTCGTACTGATTCCGTATGAATTCGAACCTCTGCCCGTTCCAGGCGAAAAGGTGGATGTGTGCGACCGTGCGGGGCTGAAAGTCGGCGAAGGCGAGATCATCAGGATCCGGAACGCGAAAATCCAGGACAGAACGCCGGTCGTTTCCATCGCCGTCGCCAGGCCGCTCGCCATGGTCGTGCGCCATTTCAAGAGGATGAAACCGAATGGCGAAAAATAAGAAAAGCACCATCGTCTGCCGATGCTGGGATGTGACTCTGGAGGAGGTGGAAGAGGCCATCGACCAGGGCATTACCGATCCGGAGGAACTCAAGCGCATTTTGCACGTGGGCATGGGGCCATGCCAGGGCCGGACATGCGGAAAAATCGTCAACAGGATTTTGATCGACAAAACCGGGAAGCCGGCTTCGGCTGTGACCGAAACCAAGCATCGTCCGCCGCTGGTTTCCGTACCCATACGCGAAATACTGGGATTGAAAGATGACTGAACGCTGCGACGCAGTCGTTATCGGCGGCGGCATTGCCGGAACCGCAGCAGGCTATTATCTCGCCAAGGCGGGGCGGAAGGTGACGCTTCTGGAGAAATCATTTCTCGCGTCCGGTTCCACGGGACGGTGCATCGGGGGGATACGACAGCAGTTTTCGACCGAAGCGACCCTGCTGACCATGATGGAATCGGTCGGGTTGTTCCGGTCCATGAAGGACGAGTTCGGAATGGACGTCGAATGGAAACCCTCGGGCTACCTGTTTCTGGCGCATTCCGACGATCAGGCCGCGCTTTATGAGAAGAACATTTCGATGCAAAAGTCGTTCGGCCTGGATGTTTCATTCATCTCGGCGCGCGAGTGCAAGCGCCTGGTTCCGCATCTCAATGACGAAGGTCTGATAGGAGGCGCTTGGGGCCCGACCGATGGACAGGCCAACCCGTTTCTCGTGGTACACGGATATGCGAGCGGAATACGGCGCCTCGGAGGCAGGGTGGAAACCGGAGAAGAAGTCGTGTCCGTGGACGTCAGCCGCAATCGCGTCGGGGCGGTGCGCACTGCCTCGGGCCGGACGATCGAAACAGGAACGGTTTTGAACGCGGCGGGCGCCTGGGCGAAGGAAATCGGGGCCATGGCCGGGATCAATCTGCCCGTTGAGCCCGAAAGGCATGAAGCCCTTGTGACCGAAGGCGTGCAGTACATGGATGTTCCGATGCTGGTCGATTACCGGCCCGACGGTGGATATTTCGTCCAGCGCGTGACCGGGCAATTCATCGGATGCTTTACCCCCAAACAAAGAGTGGCAGGACACAGCCATGAATCGACCCTTGAATTTTTGGCTGACATGTCGTGGCGCATGGTGCGCATCATGCCGTCCCTGCGGCACATCCACATTTTGCGGCAATGGGCCGGTTCGTATTCCATGACGCCGGACGGCATTCCCATGGTCGGTCCTACTTCCGTCGAGGGATATTACTGCATCGCCGGCCTGTGCGGCCACGGATTCATGCTCGGTCCGGCCCTGGGAAAGATGACGGCGCATTTCATGACCAAGGGAACCTGGCCTATTCCCATGGACGAATTCGCATGCGGCCGTTCGTTCGGTGAAAAAGAAAAAATGGCTTAACTGGAGGGAGCAATGGACCTGGAGCTCAAGAACAAGGTGGCTTTGGTGGCGGCTTCCAGCCGGGGTCTCGGCAGAGCGGTCGCCTGGGGTCTGGCGCGCGAGGGCACCAAGCTTGTCATTTGCGCCCGGAACAAAGAAACACTCGAAAAAACAGCCGACGAAATTCTGCTGGCCACCGGCGTGACTGTGTTTCCGCTCGCACTCGACCTGAACGACGCCGGGCAGATCCAATGGCTGATGGATGAAACCATGGACCTGTTCGGCCGGGTGGATATTCTCGTGACCAACGCCGGGGGACCCCCGCCGGGCCCATTCGAGCAGATGCAGGATGACGACTGGAAGAAAGCCTGCGAACTCACCTTGATGAGCGCGGTGAGGCTGTCGCGAGCCGTGATTCCATCGATGCGCAAAAGGAAGTGGGGGCGCATCATACACATGACATCCATTTCAGCCAGGCAGCCTATTGCCGGTTTATCCCTGTCGAATGTAATCAGACCGGCCATGCTCGGCCTGACGAAAAGCATGTCGCAGGAGCTGGCAGGCGACGGTATTCTTGTCAACGCGGTCTGTCCCGGCTATTTTTTGACCGACAGGGTGAGGGAACTCGCGCAAACCCAGGCCAAACGGGATAAAAAGAAACCGGAAGCGGTCATCGATGAAATGGCCTCGGATGTGCCCCTGGGACGCATGGGCGATCCCGAAGAACTGGCGAACCTGGTCGTATTTCTCGCTTCGGAAAAATCGAGTTACATCACGGGATCGATGTTCACAGCAGACGGAGGGCTGGTCAAGGGGATTTAAATTGTCCCTTTTTCTTTGAGAAAGGCTGAAACGGCGGCCGGTTCGTTTTTCAAGACAAAATTCGATAGGGTCGGGATTTATCAGGTTCAAAGGAGAGGCATATGAAACGATGGATTTTTTTAATCGCGCTTTTATTGTCATGCCCCATACGCCTATTTTCGGAAACAGATGCCAATCTCGTCACCGTGACCGTCGACGGCTACAGTTACATGGGGGAAGATGAGACGATACAGCAGGTCAAGCAACGGGCCATGCAGGATGCCGAACGGAACGCGATCGAAAAGGGAACGGGTGTTTATGTGGAGTCTTTTTCGCGCGTGAACCAGAATATGATCGTCGACGACGAGATTCTGACCGTGGCGGACGGGTATATATCGGACAAAAAAATCCTGACCGACAGACTCGAAGCCGACCCGCCGAGATACCACGTCCAAATCGAGGCCGAGGTCAAATGCGGGGATCTGAAAAAACTCATCGAAGCGAAGAAGGCCGAGCTGAAGTCAAGCAGCAAGACACTGGCAGTCGATTTCGCCGTGATGGCCGAGCGGAAACTGGCGGACGGATCGTGGGGCGAAATCAATGTCGCAGACGGCGGCGAAATGAAAAGTTTCGACAAGTTCCAGGTTTTGATGAGGCCGCATACGGACTGCCACGCATACCTGCTGTTCTACGATTCTTCGGGAAAAGCGTCGCTCCTGTTCCCGTCCCAGCCGGATGATGGCGGCGCATTCCTGAAAAAGGGCACCGAAACAAGGGTGCCCGGCGAAGGGCTGTACTTTGAACTGGACGAAAATACCGGCCTGGAAACCCTGTATCTGCTGGCCTCCCCCGTTCCCCTGGCCGATGTGGAATGGTTGTTGGAGAAAATGGGAAAAGCGGGAATGGACAGTTCGGCCGATGCGGCCCTGACCCGGTCCATTGCCACGCGGGGCATCGCCCGCATCGTTCCCGGCTCCAAGGCAGCTTTTACGCTGACGGGCGGAAAGACGGTGGAAAAAGTGACTGAAATCGTGACAGGCGAGGGATCGTTGATGCGGAAGTTCAGCTTCAACCATTCCAGGTGAACCCACTGAATCATCATTTCCCGGAATCACGGTTTGACTTTGAAAACAACAATGAAACTCCGAACAGAGCCGTTTTTCGTCGCGGCGCGATTTTTTCTCATTCTGGCTTGCACGGTTCCCCTTGCCGCACAGATCCAGCGCGGCATCGGGGGCGTCGTCGAATCAAGGCGTCCGGCTGAAGGCCGGACGGCCCTTGTGATCGGAAATGGGGCTTATGCCTCTTCCCCCCTGCGGAATCCGGTGAATGACGCGAGGCTGATGGCGGGGGCGCTGCGCGCCGCGGGTTTCGACGTCATTCTGCGCGAAAACGCGGATAAGGCGGAGATGAAGGCCGCCATCTCGGAATTCGGGCGTAAAATCAAGAATGGAGGCATTGGCCTTTTTTATTTTTCGGGCCACGGCGTTCAGGTGCAGGACAGAAATTTTTTGATACCGGTTGGGGCCAATATCGAGTATGAACAGCACGTCGAGCTCGAAGCCCTGGACGCCGGGTACGTTTCAGCGGAGATGGAGAATGCGCACAACCGGTTGAATGTGGTCATTCTTGACGCATGCCGGAACAATCCGTTCGCGCGGAGCTTCCGTTCGGCATCGCCGCGGGGGCTGGCCCAGATGACGGCGCCTCGGGGCACTCTGGTGGCCTATTCCACGGCCCCGGGCATGGTCGCGCTGGACGGGGAGGGCACGAACAGCCCGTACACGCTGGCGCTCGCGGCTTCGATGAAGGAACCCGGTCTTGAACTGATGAGTGTTCTCAAGGCCGTCCGCTCGAACGTCCGGATCAAGACCGGGAACAGGCAAGTTCCATGGGAATCATCCTCGGTCGAAGGTGATTTTTATTTCACGCCGGCCGTGGTCACGGCGGCGGCGATTCCTTCGAATCCGGTCCGCAACGGCGTGACCCTTGACGGGTATGTGGTCGAGGCGGACGCCGCGGCCGCGGCGAAGGCAAAATGGTTCTCGTGGCAGTCTGATATGGATTCGGCCTACCTCCGGGCGCAGAATCTGGACCAGAACCGCGACCTGGGCGCCGACAAAAAGGCGCACATGTGGCAGGACTTCATTTCGGGTTTCTCCGACGAGAATCCGTTCAGCAACGAAGACGGAGCCATGCGCTGGTACGCGGAACAGCGTATGAAGCACTGGGGCGAATACGATCCCTTCCCGGCCGGTCCGGGGGGGGCGAAGACCGACCCTTCGGAAATTGAATTCGTTTTCATCAAGGGCGGCACGTTCCAAATGGGCGACGTGAAGGGTGACGGGGAATACGATGACGAGAAACCGGTGCATCCCGTGACTCTCTCCGATTTTTACCTCGGGAAGACCGAGGTGACGGTGGGCCAATACCGCGCTTTCTGCAGCGCCACGGGCCGTTCCATGCCCCCGGCGCCTTCGTGGGGCTGGCGCCAAAACCACCCCGTTGTGAACGTGAGCTGGAACGACGCCAGGGCATTCTGCGGCTGGGCGGGATGCCGGCTTCCCACGGAGGCTGAATGGGAGTACGCGGCAAGGGAAGGCGGGAAAAACGCGAGGTTCGGGAATGGAAAGGATCTGGCCGACCCGTCTGAGATCAATTTTGACGGCAGACAAGAGCATCAAAAACCGTATTCAACAACCGGCTCTTCGTGCGGCCAGACCACTCCGGCCGGGAGTCTTGCCCCCAACGCTGTCCGGCTCTTCGATATGTCGGGCAATGCGTCGGAATGGTGTTCGGACTGGTACGGAGACAACTATTACAGCGTCAGCGACATTCTGAATCCGAAAGGACCCGGTTCAGGTTCAAACCGCGTGCTCCGGGGCGGATCATGGACGTCGGGACCGAGAACCATACGCTGTCCGTACCGTCTCGGTAACAATCCCGACTTCAGGTATGACTACTACGGTTTCCGCGTCGCCAGGTAGCCCCCGGCATCGTCCCATCGGGAGGGACGATGCCGTATCTCTTTAAAAAAGGGCGGGGAAAAGCATACCCCCGTTTTCTGCCGTCGCCTCAACCAGTTATTTCCATTTTATTGAGATTCTTTTTAAGGAGGGCTGGTTGCAACAATACCCAATTTATTTTCCTTGACTTTTGATTCCCGAATCGGTAAAATATTATGCAGTGATTTTATTGCCACCATCCGAAAGGAGTAAGACATGGCAGGAAAAGCCAGACGCACCACGCACCGCAGTTCCACGGGAAAAAAGCTGTACGCCGTGCGCGATGCCAAGGGACGCTTTAAGGACATCCAGACTTATGAACGCGCGCACGGGATGGATTTGAAGAAAAAAAGCAAAGCGGAAAAAGCGAAGAAGACAAAGAAAAAATAAAGCGGTTTTATAGATCGTAAAACAGAAGGGAAGATGATGTCATCATTTTCCCTTTTTTATTGAAGCATGACCCCGGACCGGCACACGGATAGAAGGCACGGATCAAAAGCGGATTTCATCAATCAATGAATGATTATGACAAGCGAATAAATTATTTTTCCGGATGTTTTGATTTGATGATTCCGTGCGTTTCAATGCTGTTTTTGCGTGATCAATTTTTTAATACCGGAACAGAATAATGTCAGATATAAAAATTACAGAAGTGAACTGCCGTTCCGTTCTCAACCGGTCGCGGATTCCCGGCATCGACTATACGCTCAACCCCTACACGGGCTGCCTGCACGGATGCGTTTACTGCTATGCCCGGTTCATGACGCGTTTTTCGAAATGCGGGCTGCCGTGGCGAAAATTCTGCGAGGTGAAAGTGAATACCGATGCCGTGCTGGCCAAACAACTCCTCAAGGCAAAAAAAGGGCGGGTTTCGCTGAGCACGGTCACCGACCCGTATCAAGGCCCCGAACGGAAATATCAATTGACGCGGGCTTCACTGATCCGTCTGGCCGAAGCCGGCTTCCCCGTCTCCATTCTGACCAAATCGGACCTTGTGCAGCGCGACCTGGACGTGCTTAAAAGTTTCAACAGGGAATCGTGCGATGTGGGGTTCAGCCTGATCTCGCCGGACGACGCCGTGCGTGCGGCATTCGAGCCCGGAGCACCCGCGATTCAATCGCGGTTCGAGGCGATCAAAACGCTTCACCAGGCAGGAATACGCACCTGGGTTTTTCTTGCGCCCGTTTTGCCCGTGATCACGGAGAAGGGATTGCCGGAGCTGGCCGAATCCATATCGGGTTTTGCGGACCGAGTGCTGGTCGACGGTTTGAACATCAAATGCGGGAATTGGCAGGGAATAAACACGATTCTTTCGGCCCGGTATCCGTCCCAGCTGGCCGAATGGAGGGCCGCGCTTTTTTCAGAGAAGAAAAAGGGATCGTACTACTCGTGTCTGGCCGGCCGCATCCGGATTTGTTTCGCCCGAAAGGGCATTCGCGTGGAATTCTGCTGATCCCCGAAGGAATGAATTACCGGTAAGCGGGCGGAAAGGGGAAATCCGGGTAGTGAAACGAGGAGGTTTGCCGCAGCCGGTTCGCGTTGTCCGGCTTACCGTTTTGTGATTCATATAAAATCCGCAGGGCGGCCATGCGGGCGGCAAAACGCTTGACGTTTTCGGTGTATGCATCCGGTGTCTTGGGGAAACGAATCGCATTGTCTTCGCTTCGCAGGGGCATGTACGCCGACCGGTCGCGGACCAGCCTGTAAAAAAACAGGTCGGGCACCAAAGCGCACCCTTCGGGCAAAACCACCTCGCCGGTTCGCAGCTCCTTGTCGATCAGCTCCGGTCCAAGAAAAACGCCGCTCTCGATATTTGTCTCCATGAGCCTCATGATCAGCCTCGCGTACAGCCTGTCCAGCAGGGCGGAGTTGTATATTCCGCCGTTCTCAAAAGGATGCACCGCCTCAAGAAAGGCGTCGATCTCGGCGCGCACGGGTTCAACCAGCGCGGGCTGGTTCGTTTCAAGCTGCGGGAAGTACCATGACCGCCGGAGCAATTCCTTGTCAATGACGGCCACGTCGGGGCGGACTTTTTCCACGTGCTGGAAATAACAGGCCGGCGACACCAGATAATCCCACTGGTACGTGATCAGCACCGCTTTTTCGGGAAGTGAAGCCAGGGCCTTCCGGGTATAGTCGTCGAAAACATGGCAGCCGCTTTGATCAGCTTCCCTGAAATGCGATTTTGCCTCGAAACAGATGGAAAGGCCGACGAGAACGGCGACGACAGCCGCTCCCCAGCGGTATTTTTTCAGGGCAATGGATGCCGCGATGATTCCGTACGCAACCCAAAGCGCGAACACGATGAAGGCCAGAAGAAAGTACGATTCAAGGTCATGTATGTCATAGTTCACAGAATATAAAACCGTGGTCAGAAAAACGATGGAAATAAAAAGGAATAGACGAAAGGATTTGAACGCCGTGTATGCCATTCCGATGAGGCCGAGCAGCAGCCCCGGCCATGTGAATTCCGACGGAAAACGGACCCAAAAGCGGTTGAAATTGGCCCATGCGGTTTCGGATGATTTGAACATCCAGACGCTGTACTGCCTCCCCGTCACGTGGCGCATAAAACCGTCCCAATGGACGGGATTGCCCCAATTGAGGACAGGGTGCTGCGCGGCGCGCACGGGCATGTAAAGATACACGGTGATCGCGGCGGCAGCGGCGACCAGGACGCACAGCCCCATTTTTTTCAACGCGGCCGGCTTGAGCCCCATCCGGCTTATCCACAAATAGGCCAAGCCGGGCAGCAGGAACAGTGTTGTCATGTGGTTTGAAAAGGACAAACCCAGCAGGAAGGCCACCGCGATCCAGCGTTTCAGGGTTGGCCGGTTTTCGCAAACCAGAGGAATGGCGGCCCAAAGGGTCATGCCCATGAGAAGGATGTGGAGCGAATACACTTCAATGGAGGCGCTTTGAATCCAGAACGTCCGGCTGAAAGCGAGAAGAAATCCCGCCCCGCAGACGGCGGCGGTTTGCGGTTCCCCATGCCGGTCTTCGCCGCCCTCGCGCCGCACGGCCCGCCTCGCCGCCAGCATGAAAAAAACGAGGCCTGAAAGGACCCAGAGCATGGCCAGAAAATTGAGCCTGCGGATGACGGTGGAAAAGAGCGGGAGTTTCGCAAACAGATTGCCCGCCACCGTGAACAGCGGGTAGCCCGTCGGGTGGGCAATTCCGAGAAGGGCCTGGACTGCGGCCAATTCACCCGAGTCGATATGAACGACGGACGGAGCCAGGGTGTTGAAGTAGACGATGCCTGCGCCGAGAACCGTCAAGATGACGGCAAGGTTTCTTTTCATCCCTGAAAATCCATGCGTGTTGATTTGCGCGCTCATTCAGCCCGACAAAAGCTGGTTGATCAACAAAATATGACATAAATTCATGGATGTCAATATGAAAATCAAATTATTATATCCATGAATCATTTTTTCGGGATTTTCCCGCGTAACTGCCTTGTATTTATAATGGAATAAATCCATTGATTCTGAAACAAAATGGTTTTACATTATTTGTCTCCGGGCGTGAATTTTTCCGGTCAAACCAAAGGATGACGGTTATTATAAACCAAAAGGAAAACCATTGGATAAAATCAAGGTCGGAGTGATCGGCGTGGGTCATCTGGGCCGGTTCCACGCCCTCAATTACGCGCAAATTCCGAGCGTCGAATTGACGGGAGTCTACGACGCGGATATATCCCGAGCCGAAAATGTGGCGGCCGAAAGCCGATGCCGGGCTTATGCTGATCCAGATGCGCTTCTATCGGCCGTGAACGCGGTGAGCGTGGCCGTTCCGACGGACAGGCACATCGACGTCTGCCGGCGCGTTCTGGAAAAGGGCGTGCACTGCCTCGTCGAGAAGCCCATTGCCGTCACCGTCGATGAAGCCGATATGTTGGTGGATCTCGCCCGGAAGGGAAACCGCGTTCTCCATGTGGGCCACGTGGAGCGTTTCAATCCGGCCGTCCTGGCCCTGGGCAATTTTCCGCTGAACCCCCGTTTCATCGAAGCCCACAGGCTGGCCCCGTTCAATCCGAGGGGAACCGAAGTGGCCGTGATTCTGGACCTCATGATACACGACATCGACCTGGTTCTGCATTTCACCCGCTCCCCCGTCGAAAGCGTGGACGCCAGCGGTGTGACCGTGGTTTCCGAATCGGTCGACATCGCCAATGCGCGCATCCGCTTTGAAAACGGCTGCGTGGCGAATCTGACGGCCAGCCGCATATCACAGAAAAAAATGCGGAAGATGCGGCTGTTTCAAAAAGACGCCTATATCGCCGTGGATTTTCTCGAAAAAAACGCCGAGATATACAATCTCGAAAAGGACGGGACGAACGCCGACATGGTGCTGGGCGAAATCGGCGTGGGCGAAAACAAAAGGCATGTGGTTTACAGGCGGCCTGAAATTCCAGACGTAAACGGAATCAAGATAGAACTGGAGACATTCATGCAAAGCGTCCGCGGCGAAAAAGCGGCGGGAGTCACGGGCGCGGACGGCCGCGACGCCCTCGCCGTGGCCATCACCATTCTGAATGAATTGGAGGCTTGATGGATATACGTCAATGGTTTTTTAAATACCGCAGTTATACTCCGATTCCGCTGATTCTGGCCGTTCTGGTGCTGGCGCGGCCCACGTGGGCGTCCTTTTACTGCGGCCTGGCGCTGGTTTTGTCGGGCGAGGCTTTGCGGTTCTGGGGCGTATTGTACGCCGGCAGCGCCACCCGGACCACGTCGGGGGCGGGCGCCTGCCGGCTGGTCACGGACGGCCCTTTCGGCCGAACGCGAAATCCGCTTTACACGGGCAATTTCATTCTCAGTTCCGGTTTGGTGGTCATGTGTTGGGCATGGATGCCGTGGATGTTCATTTTATTCATCCTGCTTTTCTGGCTGCAATACGGCCGCATCGTGGAATTGGAGGAGTCTTTTCTGGCGGAACGGTTCGGCCGGAGGTA
>JBFZEN010000428.1:0-13030 GCA_041306805.1 bacterium | reverse complement strand
CTCTTCCGATCTGAACAGATGGCCCGTTTTAAAAGCGGGAATCCCTTCGGCGTGCCCATTTCCACGGGAGGCTGGGGCGGGACCGGGCCGGTCGTTCAGTGGGCCGTCAGGAATTATTTTTTACACAAGGCTTTCCCGGACCTGGTTGATCCGGAATTCGTTTTTGCGGGATTAAATTACATCTTCGGCTGCCACCCCGGTTCGGATATTTCCTTCGTGTCGGGCGTCGGCACCGTGTCAAAGGAAGTCGCGTACGGAAGCAACCGGGCCGATTTTTCATTCATACCCGGAGGCGTGGTTCCCGGCGTGCTGATCCTGAAACCTGATTTTCCCGAGAACAAGGAAGACTGGCCCTTCCTGTGGGGCGAGAACGAGTACGTCACGGGCACCTGTGCGGCATACTTTTTCCTCGTCAATGCGGCGGTCGATTTGTTGAAGGAGTCTCAATAAAATAAGGAGGCCAATCCATGAAAAGGACGACCTTTCTATTCGCATGCATGATTCTTTCGATCTCATTCCTGAATGCGGCCGCGCAGACACAGCCGGCGCCGGCTTTCCGGGCCGTGCCGCAGAACCGGGTGCGTCTGACCTACGGCCTCTTCCCGGCCCGCGCCGAATTGAACCGGAAGTATCTTCTCAGCCTGAAGTCGCGCAGCCTGCTGCAGAATCATCTGGCCGAGGCGGGCCTGTATAACGCCATTCTGGGCGCGGACGGCAAAGACAACGGCGAGCCCATTCACACGGGTTGGGAGTCGCCCTCGTGCCAGCTGAGGGGGCATTTTCTGGGGCACTGGCTTTCGGCGGCGGCCCGCCATGTCGCTTCGACGGGCGACGGTGAAATCAAGGCCAAGGCCGATTCCATCATCGCCGAGCTGGGGCGGTGCCAGAAGCGGAACGGGGGCGGATGGATAGGATCCATCCCCGAAAAATACCTGGCCTTGATCGCGGACGGGAAATCCGTCTGGGCGCCGCAGTACACTTTGCACAAAACGCTCATGGGCCTGGTCGACATGTATTTGTACTCGGGGAACGCCCAGGCGCTCGAAATCGCGAAGCATTTCGCCCAATGGTTTTACGACTGGTCGAAGGATATTCCGCGTGAGAAGATGGACGACATTCTCGACCGCGAAACCAGCGGGATGCTGGAAATCTGGGCGGAACTGGCCCGCATCACCGGCGAAAATCAGTACCTGGAACTTCTGGACAAATACTACCGCGGCCGCCTCTTCAACCGCCTGCTGGCCGGGGAAGACCCCCTGACCAACCGGCATGCCAACACCACGATCCCCGAGGCCTTGGGGGCCGCGCGCGCGTATGAGGCGACGGGCGACGTCCGCTGGAAGAAAATCGCCGAAGCCTACTGGAAAAAGGCGGTCACGGACAGGGGATTTTTCTGCACGGGCGGCCAGACCGACGGCGAAGTGTGGACGCCCCCCTTTCAATTTTCCGCGCGTCTTTCGGACAAGAACCAGGAACATTGCACGGTATACAACATGATGCGCCTGGCCGATTTCCTTTTCCAATGGACGGGGGACGCGGCCTACGCCGATTATATCGAACGGAACCTGTACAACGGCATTCTCGCGCAGCAGAACAGGAATACGGGCATGATAGCCTATTTTCTGCCGCTGCACGCCGGGGCCAAAAAGGAATGGGGCACGCCCACGGCCGATTTCTGGTGCTGCCACGGCACGCTCGTCCAGGCTCAGGCCATGCACAACCGCTACGCATACTATCAATCGGACCGGAACATCACCGTGGCGCAGTATATTCCGTCCGTCCTGAGCACGGCCATGGCGGGAAACAAAATATCGATCAGCCAGTCTTTCGATCCGCAAACCTGCAACATGTCGGCCCCGCATCTCGGCGACGATGCGTGGAACCGTCCCAACCAGTGGGTGGTCCGTATGGAGGTGGACTGCGATACGCCGCTTACGTTCGCGTTGAGCCTGCGCCTGCCCTGGTGGCTGGCGGGGCAGGCCAAAATAGAGATAGACGGCCAGGCATTTCCCTCCACGGCGAAGCGGAGCGGGTTTGAGTCGATCAGCCGCGTGTGGAGCCACAACAAGCTCGTGGTCACTTTGCCCAAAAACCTGTGGGTTTCGCCCATACCCGACATGCCCGCTACCGTGGCCTTCATGGACGGGCCCGTGGTTCTGGCCGGGCTGTGCGACGGCGAGAGAACGCTGACCGGGGACATCGGAAACCCGAATTCGATTCTCACGCCGGACCGCGAGAGGCAGTGGGGGGAATGGCTGTTCGGACAATATCGCACCATCCATCAGGATGCGGGCATTCGATTCATCCCGCTGTACGAGGTGACGGACGAGGCGTACACCGTGTATTTCCCGGTGAGAAAGGCTAAATAACCAGAGAAACCGATAACCGGCGTATGCCGCCCCGGCACGATGCCGGGTTCGGTAATGAACCATGGGGTTCCACATGACGGTCTGTTTGATCATTCTGTTTTGCCTTGCCGTTTTGGTGCTCGCCGCCGCTTTAGCATGGCGCCTCATCTCGCGCCGCCATGCCTTTCCGTGCCCCGCATGGCTGGGCCGGCTGGTCGAGATTGAAAATCCCTTTCTGCGCGTCCACCACAGCCGTTTTCTCGTGGACAGCCTGGGCTTGAAGCCAGGGATGCATGTGCTCGATTTCGGCTGCGGTCCGGGAAGGATCACGGTGCCCGCGGCGAGGGCAGTCGGTCCGAATGGCATGGTGACGGCCGTAGATATGCAATCGGGAATGCTGAAACGGGCGCGGGAAAAAGCGAAGGCGGCGAAACTCAAAAACATACGATTCGTCCATGCCAAGGCCGGAGATGGAAAACTGGGCCAAAGGCTCTTCGACAGGGCGCTCCTCGTCACAGTATTGGGGGAGATTCCGGGGAAGGAAGAGGCATTGAAGGAAATTTTCAATGCCCTGAAAAAGGGCGGAATACTGTCCGTCACGGAAATCATCGTCGATCCCCATTTTCAGGGCAGGAACAAGGTGGCCCGGCTCGCCGAAGCGGCCGGGTTCCGCGAAAAGGAGTGTTACGGGAACCGGTTTGCGTATACGATGCATCTGGAAAAATAACGGAATGACATGGCGGATGATTTCTTCGACAAAGAAAACGGCATGACCCCCCGCCGGCTTCGATGCGCCGCCGTTCTCGTTCTGTCCGGCATGGGTCTCGTGATTCTCACGCGCCTGGCGCGTCCTCACCTGGAGCATGCGCCGGATTGCGTTGTTTTCGTTTTCGGGGTGCTTCCCAATTTCGCTGCGGCTTTCGCCCTGCCGTTCGCCATGATCGTCTTTTTAATTCAATTTTTACGTTTTAAAGCGGTCGAAGAAAAACCATCACGCTATTTCACATGGTCTCTGGCTGCCGCCTTTCTCGGACTCGCGGCCTGGGAATATATCCAGCTTGTTGTCTGGGGCTACGCCTTTGACAAAAACGATATTATGGCGACGGCGGCGGGATGCGTCTGCGCAGCGGCAGCCCATGCCTTGATCATGCGGAGGCCGGCCGGCGCCGGTGACACGCTTAAAAAGATACAGCAGGGTTGAACCGTTGAAAAGGAAGAGAACCCTCGCCGAAAAGTACCCCCCCTCCGAGCCCTGCTCCTGCGACATCTGCCTGGGCTATTGCAGGCGCCCCGGCTGGTGGACGGTGGAAGAGGCGGGGCGCGCCCTCGACCATGGCCATGGAAGCCGCATGATGCTCGAGATGTCGCCGGACAAATCATTCGGCGTGCTTTCGCCGGCCTTCAAGGGCTGCGAGGTCCATTTCGCCCTCGAATCCTTTTCAGATCAGGGCTGCACCTTCCTTTCCGAAAGCCGGTGCGAGCTTCACGGCACGGGCCTGCAGCCGCTGGAATGCCGGTTCTGTCACCACAGCCGGACCGGATTGGGACCAAAATGCCACGCGGACATTGAAAAGAACTGGAACACGCCGGCCGGCCGGGCCCTGGTGGTGCGATGGAGCAGGGGGACGGGATTCATGACGCGGCGAAGTATAAGGTGATCCGGATTTGGACGGAAACGCGCGTTTCCGATCGTCCTGATAAAAATGAATTTGCTTGATATTCATAAAAAATTTTATTACAATTTTATGTCAGTTCCGATCCATCATTTTCCAGGAATTCTTCTTTGAGAAGCCTGACGACGGGAGAACCATGAAAAAGACAATTCTTCCCCTTATCATTGCCGTGCTGGCTGCAGCGGCCGCTGCCTTCGGCTTCTGGAGTCTGGACCGGTCCAGGCAGCAGGCATTCCGCACCTATTCCCGGCTGAGGGTGCTGCAAAAGGCCGGCCCCACGCGCTCGCGGCTCGAGGCGGGCATCAATCGAAGGCTGGCCGGGGCGGAGGCCCTTGCCGCTTTCGCGGCTGCGAACCCGGAATCGAAACCGAAGGAATTCGAATCATTCGCCCGGTTTCTGGCGGAGAGTGACACGGTGTTGCACAGCGTCCATCTGACGAGGGGGGGAACCGTCTACGACGTGTTTCGCGCCGGCAGGGGCGATAACGCATTCGATTTTACCGTGATTGCGGACCGGGAACAGGCCGATGCGGCGCGCGCGCGCGGCGCCGCCCTGGCTGGTCCGGTCAAAACAGCCGATGGAGGATCGATTCTCATCGGCAGGGTTCCGGTTGATGCCGCCATGCGCGTGAAGCCCGGAGAGGACACGATTGCCCGGGGGCTGGTGCAGGTGCTGATCAAGCCCGAGGCCCTTTTCCGGGAGGCGGAACTGGCGCCTTTCACGGGAAACCTGCGTTTCGCCCTGCGCGGAAGGGACGGGCTCGGCGCGAAAGGCGGCGTATTTTTCGGAGACGAACGCCTGTTCAGAACCAATCCCGTTCTGCTCGAAGTCCGTTTTTCGAACGGCCTGTGGCAAATGGCTGCGGTACCCGTGTCGGGATGGGCGCGAACGGCTCCGGGTTCCATGAAGTTCCGGATATTTGCGATCGCCATGGTTCTTTTGACGGGAATGATGGCCTATCCGTTCAGCAGGAACCTGTTGCGCCTGCTTTAATCAAGGTCCGCTTCACGGACGATGGCATTTTCTTCACTTGAAATTTCATGGATTTTTTCCTATACTGGCCCATGCCGAAGCCATCCCCCAAAGCCGCTTTTTTCCAGATCGGCCGTTTTTCGAACGTCAATGACAGGGTTTACGAACGTCTGAAAACCGAATTCCCCGACTATCAGATCGACGTCATCGGAATCTGGACGGACCTGGTGCGCGCGCGGGATTTGCGGAATGTGATACCCTGCGTGAAGGAGTACGGCCTCGACATGCTGCACGGCCGGAGAAAATTCCCGGACTGCTTGAGCCGGACGCCCTATATCTTCCGCAAAGTCAAGAAGCGCGCCGAGGAGCGCATTGCGGCAAAAGGCTACGATTTCACCTTTCAGACGCAGTCCGTTTTCGACACCAGCCTGGCCGGCACTCCCCACTTCGTTTACACCGATCATACCGAATTGGCCAACCTGCGTTATCCCGGATTCAGCGAAAAGGACCTTTTTTCAAGGTTGTGGATCGAACTTGAAAAGACCATTTACTCCCGCGCCTCGGCGGTATTCACGTTCACCGACAACGTGGCCCGGTGGCTGGCGGAACAATATGGAATCGACCCGGCCAAGACGGAATGCGTGCGGGCCGGCGTCAACGCCATTCCCCCGGCAAACTGGCAACCGGCGGGGGACCGCTATCATCGCAAGCACGTCCTCTTCGTCGGGGGAGACTGGAATAGAAAGGGGGGGCCGCAGCTGGTCCGCGCCTTCGAGCGGGTGCAGAAGGTTCATCCCGAGGCCAGGCTGACCGTGGTCGGCTGCAAGCCTGAAATCCGGCTTTCCAACTGCAGCGTCGTTCCGGCCGTATCCGTCTCTGAGTTAAGCGGATTTTACAGGAACGCCTCCATTTTCTGCATGCCGTCCCGGATCGAGCCCATGGGGGTCGCCTTCGTCGAGGCATTTTTCCACTTCCTTCCCGTGGTGGCGACGTCCATCGGCGCCCTGCCCGGAATCGTTGTGGAAGGGAAGAGCGGATACCTCGTTCATCCTGACGATGTCGATGGCCTGGCCCGGCGCCTGATCGATTTGATCGAGTCTCCGGCCCGCTGCGAATCGTTCGGCAGGGCGGGGAGACGCTCGGTCGAAGGGTCCTATACCTGGGAAGCCGCGGTAGGCCGGATGGCAAGCCGCATCAGGCGTTTCCTGAAATGAATACCGCAAGAAAAACGGGAATGCCCGTGTTCAATATGGAACGGGATGCCGCCAGATAGAATCCAAAGAAACCGAATTAACAATTCAGGACTGTCCATCTTATTACTGATATAACACCCAAATCCAATCACACGATGGCAAAATGAAAATCATAAGAAAAAGAAAAATGCGTTTCTGGATATGGGGGGCGGGCATTCTGCTCGTTCTTTTGTTGATCATCAACAAGGTGATCCACGCGCCGGAAAAATCCGGACCGGGCAGAACGGGCCCCGGCGGGGGCGGGGGTCAAGCCCTGTCCGTGGACGCGTTCATCGTGAAGCCTCTGCCCCTGATCGACCGAATAGAAACCACGGGGACGCTTCTGGCCGAGGAGTCGGTCGATTTGAGAAGCGAAACGTCGGGCCGGATCGACAGGATTCTGTTCCGCGAGGGAAGCCGGGTCAAGAAGGGCGAGCTGCTCGTCAAAATCGAGGATGACCACCTTCAGGCAAACCTGCTCAAACTTCAATCGCACGAGAAGCTGGCCGAGGACAAGGAATACCGTCAGAAGCAGATGCTCCAGACGGGCGCCGCGAGCCAGCAGGAATACGACGCCGTGCTGAACGAGCTCAATGCGGCCCGCGCCGACAGGAAATTCGTCGAGGCCCAGATCAAATTCACCGAAATCAGGGCTCCGTTCGACGGCACCATCGGCCTGCGGCTGGTGAGCGAAGGCGCCTTCGTCAATTCGAACACGCCCATCGCAAGCCTTCAGAACCTCGCGACCATCAAGATCGAATTTTCCGTTCCGGAAACGTTTTCGAACCGGGTTCAGACGGGAAGCGGCATCCGTTTTAATACCCCCGGCCATCCCTCGTGGCGCGAAGCCCGGATCTACGCGGTGGAACCGAAAATTGACGAGGCCACGCGCACGATGAGGCTGCGGGCGCGGTGCGCGAATCCCAATAGGGACATTCTGCCGGGCGCATTCGCCGACGTGGAAGTCAACCTGCGGAAGATGACAGACGCCATGGTTCTGCCGTCCCAGGCCCTCGTTCCGGGCGCCACCGGTTCGAAGGCCTTCGTTCTCAGGCGGGGCAGGGCCGTCTATCTGGACGTGGAAACCGGATTGCGCGACAGCCTGACCGTGCAGGTCACCCGGGGGCTGGCATTCGGCGACACGGTTCTGGTTTCGGGCCTCATGCAGCTCAGGCCGGAGGCCCCCGTCCGCATCCGCGAAGTCATCAATCCATAACCTCCCATGACGCTCTCCTCCCTCAGCATCAACCGCCCCATTCTGACCATCGTGATGTCGCTGGTGATCGTGCTTTTCGGGGTGATCGGTTTCACCTTTCTCGGGGTGCGCGAGTACCCCAATATCGACCTGCCGACGATCAACGTCATGACCTCATACCCCGGCGCCAACGCCGAGGTCATTCAATCGCAGATCACCGAGCCCCTTGAAGAGCAGATCAACGGCATCGACGGCATACGCACGCTCACCTCGACCAGCGCCGAGGGGCGCAGCAACATCTCGGTCGAATTCACGCTTCAGACGAACATCGAGGCCGCGGCCAACGACGTGCGCGACAGGGTGTCGAGGGCCAGGGGAAACCTGCCCCCGGACGTGGATCCTCCCGTGGTGGTCAAATCCGAGGCGGGCGCCATGTCGATTCTCATGGTGACGCTGCAGTGCGACCACCGTTCGCTTCTGGAGCTGTCGGACATCGCGGCCAACGTGATCAAGGAGAAGGTGCAGACCATAGCCGGAGTCAGCCAGGTGCAGGTCTGGGGGGAAAGGCGTTATGCGATGCGGCTGCGCCTCGATCCCAAAAAGCTCGCGGCGCACGGCCTGACGCCGATCGACGTCCGCAGCGCCATCAACCGCGAAAATATCGAATTGCCTTCGGGGCGCGTGGAGGGGAGGATGACCGAGTTCGCCATCCGGACCCAGGTGCGGCTGCGCTCGGTGGACGATTTCAACAACCTCATTTTAAAGAACATCGGAAACGGCGTGGTGCGCCTGAGAGACGTGGGCCGGGCCGAGCTTGGTCCGGAGAACGAGCGCACCCTGATGCGGCGCGACCGTATTCCCATGGTCGGAGTCGGCGTGGTCCCCCTGCCGGGGGCGAACAGCATCGACATTGCCGACGAATTCTACCGGCGCATGGAGCAGATCCGGAAAGACATCCCGGAGGACATCCGGTTCGATATGGCCTACGACATGACCACGTACATCCGACGGGCCATCTCCGAGGTGAAGGAAACCATATTCATCGCGCTTCTGCTTGTCATCCTGATCATCTACCTGTTCCTGAGGGACTGGCGCACCACAATCATCCCGATCCTCGCCATACCGGTATCGCTCATCGGCGCGTTTTTCATCATGTATCTCATGCATTTTTCGATCAACGTGCTCACCTTGCTCAGCGTCGTTCTGGCCATCGGTCTGGTCGTCGACGACGCCATCGTGGTGCTCGAAAACATTTACCACAAGGTGGAAAAGGGCAGCGATCCCGTATTGGCCAGCCATAAGGGCTCGAAGGAAATTTTCTTTGCCGTGGTTTCGACCACGGTGGTTCTGGCCGCCGTTTTCATGCCCATCGTGTTTCTGCAGGGCATCACCGGCAGGCTGTTCCGCGAATTCGGCATCGTCGTGGCGGGATCGGTGATGATTTCCGCCTTCGTGGCGCTGACCCTCACGCCCATGCTGAGTTCAAGGCTGCTCAAGAACATCGGCCACCACAACCGGTTCTACACGCGCACCGAGCCCTTTTTCAAGTGGCTTGCTTCGTCTTTTCAGCAATCGCTTGACACGGTGCTCCGCCGGAGGTGGATCGCCTACGTCCTCATCGGCCTGGCCGCGGTTTTCATCTTCCTTTTCGGAGGCAGCCTGTCGAGCGAGCTGGCTCCCATCGAAGACCGGAGTGCCGTGCGCATCGGCGTGACCGCGCCCGAGGGAACGTCATTCGAGCCGATGGATAAAATCATGACCGGCCTGGTCGAAGACGTGATCCGCCAGGTGCCCGAGAGCGAGAATATGATCGTCATGACCGCTCCGGGATTCGGTTCAGGCAGCGTAAACTCGGGGAATATCCGCATCCGGCTTGTCGAACCGGAAAACAGGAAACGCAGCCAGATGGACATCGCCGAGGCCCTGTCGGGCAGCTTCAGGAGGACGGCCGCCGCCCGCGTCATCGTGTCTCAGGAGCAGTCGATGGGCGGGGTGCAGCGCGGGGGAGGCATGCCCGTGCAATATGTGATCAAGGCCCCCCATCTCGACAAGCTGCGCGAGGTGCTGCCGCGTTTCTTCGAGGAAGTGCAGAAGGACAGCGTGTTTACGGCGTCGGACGTCAATCTGAAATTCAACAAGCCCGAACTGGTCGTCACCGTCGACCGGAACAAGGCCAGCGCCCTGGGCGTGTCCTCCTCGGACATCGCCCAGACCCTGCAGCTCGCCTACAGCGGGCAGCGGTACGGGTACTTTCTCATCAACGACAAGCAGTACCAGATCATCGGCCAGATGACGCGCGACCGGCGCGACGACGTGGTGGACCTCAAGTCCCTCTTCGTCCGCAACGGCCGGGGAGACATGGTGCAGCTCGACAACCTCATCAGGACGGAGGAGAGCGCGAGACCGGCCCAGCTGTACCGGTACGACAGGTGGGTGTCGGCCACGGTGTCGGCCATTCCGGCCAAGGGGAAAACCATCGGCGACGGCATCCGCGAGATGGACAAGATCGCGCGGCGCGTGCTGGACCCCACCTGCTCCACGGCCCTGGCCGGGCTGTCTAAGGATTTCGCCGAAAGCTCCTCAAGCCTGTATTTCACCTTCCTGCTGGCCCTGGTGCTGATCTTTCTCGTTCTGGCCGCCCAGTTCGAGAGTTTCATCGACCCCCTGATCATCATGTTCACGGTGCCGCTGGCGCTGGCGGGCTCGTTCTTTTCGCTGTGGTATTTCAACCAGACGCTGAACATATTCAGCCAGATCGGGCAGATCATGCTGATCGGCCTGGTGACGAAAAACGGCATTCTGATCGTGGAATTCGCCAACCAGCGCAGGGCCCAGGGACTTTCCGCGCTTGAGGCGGCGCGCGAGGCCACGGCCCAGCGATTCCGGCCCATTCTCATGACCAGCCTTTCGACCATGCTCGGGGCGTTGCCCATTGCACTGGCGCTCGGGGCGGGCGCCTCGAACCGCGTCTCCATGGGTATCGCCGTGATCGGCGGCATGCTCTTTTCGACCTTGCTCAGCCTGTACGTCATCCCGACGCTGTACGTGGTTTTCACGAAAAACAGGCCCGCCGCGAAGTTGAACAGCGAGGCGCCCTCGAACCATGCCATGCACAACAGGGAACGGTGACCCCCATGCGGAAGACAGATCGGATTTTCAGTCTTTTTGTCCTGCTTGTCTTGTCGGCAGGCGGGCCTCTTTACGCCCAGCGGTTTCTGACTATAGAGGAAGCGGTAAAAACGGGACTTGAGATGAACCTCGACGTGTCGATTGCCAGGGCCAAGGCCGAAATCGCCGGCAACAACAAACATCCCGGCAGAGCCGGTTTTTTCCCCACCCTCAACGTGACGGCGGGACAGAGCCGCACCGGAATCCGGTCGAGCTTCGATTACGCGGGCGGCGCGGCGGATGAAACCGCAAAGTCGACGATGGACGCAGCCAGCGCCGGAGCCGGCATCAGCTTGACCGTGTTCGAAGGCTTGAGCCGGATCGTCGCCTACAAGAAACTGAAACAGGAAGACGCCGTCGGAAAGTGGGGTCTCAAGGCCTCCATGGAAAACGCCGTCGCCGGCATCGTCGAAGCCTATTGCGAAACGGTCAGGCAGGGCCGCCTGCTCAGGGTTCTGGACGAGGCCGTCTCCATATCGCGCGAGCGTCTGCACCTGGCCGAGAACAACCTCTCCCTGGGCTCGGGATCGAAATTCGACATGCTCAGGGCCAGGGTCGATTTGAACGCGGACGAATCGGCCCGGATCGCCCAGGCGACGTCCATCCGGAACGCCAAGGTCGACCTGTGCAAGGTGATGGGCGTGCCCCTGGAAGCCGATTTCATCGTTTCCGATTCCATCGCGCTCGGACCCGTGCCGGATCTCGTCAGGCTTAAAAGCGATCTGGACCTGTACAACACGGCGCTTCAAATCTCCCGCAGCTACCGGAATATGGCGGGGCTCGACGTGAAGACCGCGGCCTCGCGCTGGATGCCCAAGCTGGGGCTCAACACCAGTTACGGGGTCGAACGGTATAAACCGAAAGAGGGGGCGTACAGCCTGAACGAGATTTCGGAGTGGAGCGCGGGCGCCACCCTGACGTTCAATCTGTTCAACGGCTTTCAGGACTGGATAAACATGCAGAACGCGAAGCTGTCCGTCCGGATCAGCGAGGTCGAGCTCGAGAACCTGCGCCGTGTTCTTGAGACCGGTCTGGTCACCCAATACAATCTGTATCTTCAGTCGCTGGAGCTGATGCGGATGGAGGAGGAAAACCTCGCCGTGGCCAGGCAGGCCCTCGACATCGCCAGGGAACGGTTCCGGGTCGGATCGTACACGCCGCTGGAAATGCGCGAGGCGCAGAATGCATACATCACCGCCGAAAACAGGCTGGTCAACGCGCGTTTTGACGTAAAATTCTCAGAGAACGAACTATTAAGGCTGACGGGTGGGTACATCAAAGATGTCAACTGACATCCCGTATGGATGAATTGATTGAATATGGTTCCCGCGCTTCCGGTTCACAGAACCAGTGTATCGGATGAGTCGGACCTTCGGCGCGGATTGAATTATATGAAAAAGCCTGTTGCTCGTGATAATCCCACAAGAATCGATTCATATCCGCCTTCCATGTCATTTTCATGGATGGGCGCATTCAGCCGCTTCGACGGTATGGGCGATGAGCGAGGCGATGGTCATGGGCCCGACGCCTCCGGGAACGGGCGTATAGGCCGAGCACTTTTTTATCGCAGCAGGCAAATCAACATCTCCGACTTTTCCAGGGTGGTAGCCTGCATCCACCACGACGGCCCCCTCTTTCACCCAGTCCCCCTTGATGAATTCCGGCTTGCCCACGGCGCCGACGACGATGTCTCCCTGTTTCACGATATCGGCCAGTCCGAGCGTCCTGGAATGACACACGGTGACGGTCGCGTTCATGTTCAGCAGCATCATGGCCATGGGTTTTCCCAGAATGGGGCTCCGGCCCACGACGACGGCGTGCCTGCCCTCCAGCGGGATGTGATAATGCGCCAGAAGGCGCATGATGCCGGCGGGAGTCGCCGAACCGTATGCCCGTTCCTTCATCGCCATCCGGCCGAATCCGTGGCACGTGACGCCGTCCACGTCCTTCCGGATGCCGATCCGGTCGAAGCAGCGCCTTTCGTCCACGTGCGATGGAACGGGATGCTGAAGAAGAATGCCGTGGATGAGCGGATCGGCGTTGAGCCTGTCTATTTCGCGCAGCACGTCTTCCGTCTTGGACTCCGGCGGAAGAACGATTTTCACCGATTCCATGCCAACGCGTTTGCACGCATTGCCCTTCATGCGGACATAAGTGACCGAAGCGGGATCGTCGCCCACGAGAATGGTCGCAAGCATCGGGGTAATCCCCAGTTTTTTTAAGGCTTCAGCCCGGAGCGCAAGCTCCTGTTCCAATTGCCCTGCCAGGGCCTTTCCGTCCAGCACGATATGCGACATGGTTTCTCCATTGCATGGAATGACCGGTCCGTCCGAATGCATGCCCTTCCCTTCAGGTCCGATCAGGAGGGGAAGCGCCCGATCATGCCCGCGGTTCGATCAATTCCGGATGCGAACCTGACAGAAATTTTCTGATGACGGGCC
>JBFZEN010000427.1:0-5347 GCA_041306805.1 bacterium | reverse complement strand
TGAAAATCGACAATCCCGATTCGAGGACGGGCGTGGGCGAAATCGTGATCAAGGGGCCCATCGTCATGCAGGGGTATATCAACAACCCGCAGGAAACGAAGAAGGTGATGCGGCAGGACGGATGGATGACCACGGGCGACCTGGGGTATTTCGACGGAGAAGGCTACCTCTTCATCAAGGGAAGGTCGAAGAACATCATCGTCGGCCCGAACGGCGAGAACATCTACCCCGAAATCATCGAGGCTCTCCTGATGCAGAAATTCCCCCTGGTCCAGCAGGCGGTGGTGTACCAGAAGAACGCGAGGCTCGTGGCGAAATTGCACCTCGATCCCGACGCCATGGAAGCGGAGCACGGCATCGGCAAAAAGACGCCTGAGGAAGCCGAGGCATGCGTCAATGCGCTTCTGGAAGGCATGCGGATTGACATCAAAAAGGAACTCCCGTCGTTTTCAGGAATACACCGCATGGTATGGCAGAAGGAATCCTTCGAGCTCACGCCGACGAACAAGGTGAAGCGGTATTTGTACATGGACTGAACGATTCCTCCGCCAGCAGTGGAGTACCGGGAAAAAACAATATGAGGATCGCCGCAAAAAGCGGGGAATACGCCTTGTCACGCGTAAGCGGGAATGAGGCGGTACATGCCGAATGATCCGCTCAAATCCCTGCCGGTGAACGGCGCGTACGTCCACGGATACCATGCCAGGGAAAACGCCCGCCTGCGCGACCAGGCGGACGCCCTGGTCGGCCTGCTCCATGCCGACACCTTTTATCCGCCCGGAAGCCGCGTTCTCGAGGCCGGCTGCGGCGTGGGGGCCCAAACCCTCGCCCTGGCCCGGAACAGCCCGGACGCCGTCATCACCTCCATCGACATTTCGGGAACCTCCATCGCCGAAGCCAGGCGCCACGCCGAGGCGGCGGGCATTCAAAACGTCCGGTTCCGCCGGGCCGACCTCTTTGACCGTGATTTCGAACCGGAATCATTCGACCACGTGTTCGTCTGTTTTCTCCTCGAACATCTGCCCAATCCCGTCGAGGCATTGCAGGCGCTGGGGCGCCTGCTTCAAACCGGGGGGTCGGTGACGGTGATCGAGGGAGACCACGGATCCGCTTACTTCCATCCCAGAAGCGAGCCGGCCGATGCGGCGATACGGTGCCAGGTCGAGCTGCAGAAAAGGGCCGGCGGGAACGCCATGATCGGAAGGGAGTTGTACCCGCTGCTGAACCGGGCGGGATTCGTTTCCATACGGGTTTCCCCGCGGATGGTTTACGCGGATCCAGACACGCCGCGGCTCGCCGAAGCATTCACCCAGAACACGTTCACCGCCATGATCGAAGGCGTGCGCGGCGCGGCGCTTGCCGCCGGAATGATGGAGCAGGCCGATTTCGACCAGGGCATCGAAGACCTCCGTAAAACGGCCGGGCCGGACGGGATTTTCTGCTACACCTTTTTCAAGGCGGTCGCCGTGAAACCCTGAGAATCGGATCATGGCGGCCGGGGATGGCTGGAAAAGGAAGAGGGCCGTTCTTCCCGCATCGGCTGGACTGAACGGCCCTCTTTTATGATTGGACCTTTTGGTACGGACGCGTGCCCCGGCGGCCCCCCCCCCTCTCATGACTCATTTTTTCCGCTGGGATTCTTCCATTTTGGGGCACACCGCGTAGTAAATCAGCAGCGCGATGCCCACGAAAAGAAACAGGCCCGCGAAAACCATTTCGTCCGAACCGTACCTGAACAAACGGGGCAGCAGGAATGCCAGGCCGATGGCAATCAGTATCATGCCCCATTTCAGGTAAGCCGGGCCGCAGCAGGCCTTCTGATCGGGAAACAGGAATTGGGCCTTTTCGTTCAGCAATCCCTTGTCGATGAGTTTGTGCCTGAGCTTGTTGTCCGACACGATTTTCACCACGCCCATGATGCCGGCGAAGATGATGGCCATAACGATGGCAGGTGTGATGTCGCCCATAACGTCCTCCTTGACGATGCGTTTTTCATCGGGGACTTGCAATTTCCCCTTTCAACCCATGAGACAACGGAAAGCGGAAAAGGTTGCAATTGCTTTTGTCGTATTTTTTGCGCAACTTTTGCCTGTTCCCGCGGTCTATTGAATGATGAGACCTCCAATGAATCAGGAATTGATGGTCGAGCGCATCCGGTCGGGCGACGGAGGCGCCTTCGAGGAATTCATCCGGCAGCACCAGAGGCTGGTCTATTTTATGGTCTGCCGCATGATCCCCGGACTGACAGACCGGGAAGACCTGTGCCAGGATGTTTTTCTGAAGGCCTACAGGAACCTCCCGCAGTTCAGGAATGAATGCAAACTGTCCACCTGGCTGGCACGCATCGCCTACAACACCTGCCTGAACCACGTCAAACGGAACAGCCGGGGGCGCTTCCGCGATTCGAAGATGCTGGAAGAATTGCCCGACGGCGAATTGCCGCCTGATGCCCGGATGGAGCAGGACGAAACCACGGCGGGATTGAGATTGGAAATGGCCCGGCTTCCGGCCGACTACCGCGCCGTGCTTACCCTGTTCCACCTGCAGGAAATGCCCCTGTGGGAAATCGCCAAGGTGATGGGCATTCCAGAGGGCACGGTAAAAAGCCACCTGTTCCGCGCCAGACGCATCCTGAAAAACAGGCTGGAACGGAAAATCAAAGAGGAAATATGAAAAACGGCCACTGGACGGACGAGGACTTTCAGCGACGGCTCGACGAGGGTAAGACCGAAGCCGCGCAAATGGCGCACCTGCGCCGGTGCGGGTCCTGCCGAAGACAGCTGCGTTTGTACCGCACATTGGGCGACTTGCTGTCGCATCCGCCGCCGCTCACGCTGCCGCCCCGGTTTGCCGCCGACACCGCCGCCAAAATCATGAGGGCGAAACCCGGCAGGGGATTGTTCCCGGGCGAATGGCTGTGGGTGCCGGCTATCCTTCTGTTCATGCTGGCCGCATGGTCTTTTCTGTACCAGGCCCCCATGCTCGAGACGGTCAGGCAGTGGTTCTCTCAAACCTTTGACGGTTTTCAGCCCGTCATCAACGCCTGGTCAAAAGGAGGCCGGTACCTCCCCTGGGCGGCCGAAGGCTCGGGCGCGCTGCTGCTGGCAGCCCTGCTTGACCGCCTGGTCGCCTCGTTCCGCGCGCGGCGTCTGCGCGCATGAAACGGCCGCCGATAAATGCCGTTTGATTCTGTCGCAGAATTTGTTTATATTGAATAATAGTAAAAATTGAACTATATAAAATATTTCTTGGATGAATAAATCTCATCCATAAAATATCATCTCCAGGGAACAGACAGCCGGAATTTGAATATGGGCATCCGACAATCCATCGACCTCAAACTGATCGCGCTCCTGGTGGATCCCTTCACAAAGGAAAAACCGTTCGAATTCCGCTCCGCATTGCGCGACGCGTCCCGGTTTCTGGTTCTGTATCAGGGAAAAGACCCGGTCCAGCTTGAAAAAACCGTGACTTCGCTTCGATCCGTTTTTCCGGAGGGGGGCATCCATGTGCTCCGTCTGGCCGACGAACCTGTGCTTCCCCGGAAATCGGCCGGCATCAGCGAAACGGCCATCCCCGTTCCCAAACAAACATACTGGAAATTGTCCCGCTCGGAGGAATTGAAGGCCTTCATTCGAAAGCGGTTCGACGTGTTCCTCGATCTCGATCAGGGGAACAGTCCGGCGGGCGCCTACCTGTGCCGCGCCATGCGGATTCCCGTGCGCATCGGCATGGTCAAACCGCAGAGTGAAAAGTTTTATAATTTCGTGTACAATGGAAAAGCGGAAGCAAGCAGCGAACAGAAAATTGACGGATTGATCCGGTTCCTCAAATCCTTCGTTTCCTCCACCTGAAAACGGATTCCCCTCCCCGCAGCGGCCGCATCAGCGCCGCCCCGACGTTCGAATCAAAATGGACGGATGGATGAAAACCGTTTGCGCCGCCCGGCGGACCTCGACCGGCGTGATCCGTCCGACCGCGTTTTTGCTTTCGATTTGCGATTCGGCGGCGTTCCCTCCGGCGGCCGTCATGGCCGCGAACGAGGCGTTCAGCAGGGTGAACTGCGAATTGATTGCGATTCTGGACTGTGTTTTTCGCACGCCCAGTTGATAGCACGTCTCGGGCAGCCCCCCCGTCCTGATGTTTTCCATTTCGGCCAGAATCGTCTTTTTCACCGCCTGCCCCTTCCCGGGCGGCGACTGGGCGTAGAGAACGAAATATCCCATTCCGGGCGCCGATTGGTAATACGATTGAACCGTGACGCTGTTTGACGCGCCGGGGAACACCCGGTTCTGAAAATATCCCGTCCTGCCCGACGCCAGCGCCATTTCAAGAATGCACATTTCCCCGTAGCCGGGCGACATGAAGGCGGGCGCCTCATAACCGATCCAGATCCGGTCGAAGTCGCCGCCGTCTCCGGCCGTGACGGTCTCCGTGGAATCGCGTTCCCCTTTTGAGAACCGGGGAACCCGCTCATCCGGCCTCTGCCGGCCGGTATTCCAGAACGATTCGATGGTCTTGACGACGTCCGCCCGGTTGACCCTGCCGGCGACCGACACGATCGTGTTGTCGGGCCGGTACCAGCGCCCGTAGAACGATTCCATCTCCTCCCTCGGAAACGGCGCCGGCGGATTTTCTTTCAGATCGGCGCCGAGGGGTGATCCTGAAAACAGCTTGAACCGGATGGGCGCATCATTCCAGAATCCCTTGCGCGTGAAGAAAAGGTTGTCGCCCGGCGAGTCGTCCTCCGGAAAAGCGGCCATCCGGGCGGCTTCGATCGAATCGAAGGTGGCCTTGGTGGCGCATTCGCAGAGAATTTTGAAACAGGCGGCGAACGATCCGACGGGGGCCTGGACCGTGAGCGCCGAAAGGGTTAAAGACGTCACCGCTCTGATTTGCCCGCTCACCGATTCTATTTCCCTGTTGATCTGCTGTCTGTTCCTGATCTCGGTTCCGGTGAGCAGCATGCGGTTGGTCCGCCTGGCCAGAAGCGGCGGCCCGTCGGCTTCACCCGCCTCGACGAGAATGACGGCGGACGCGATGGCGGACGGATGGTCCGGTTCCGTGAACACCAGCCTCAATCCGTTCTTGAATACTTTTTCTTCAGTGCGCCCGAAACAGGAAAGCGCGGCCGCCGCGAGCCAAATGAGGGTCCATTCCCTTTTCATGGAACCCGCCGCCTTTCGACGGACCCCGTCCGATTCCCGGCGGGCAGAAGGATGACCGTCGTGTGCATGTCGTTCTTCAGGTACTGCACGGCCGCGCGCCTGACTTCCGCGGACGTGACGGCGTCGATGTTTCTGTCGTACTGCATGTTGAAATCGGACGATCCCTGGATGGTCCCGTA
>JBFZEN010000426.1:0-8235 GCA_041306805.1 bacterium | reverse complement strand
CCATCTTCTGGGCTTGAAAAAGCTGCGCGCGCATGGCCTCTTTTTCTTCCTCCGACTGCCGGCGTTCGGTCGTATCCCTGATGTTGCATTGAATCAACCTGCGGTCCTGCATGTCGTAGGCATGGCAGTTCATTTCAATCGCGACTTTGGTTCCGTTCTGCCCGGCGGCCAGCGTGCCCTCGAAACCGGCCGCACCGGACGAATCGATTTGATGCATCAGCGCATCGTACGATTTCCGATCGGGTATCAATCCGATTTCAAGCAGGGTTTTGCCGTGCAGGCTTTTCGGCACGACCCCCATCAGACCGGCCATATAGGGATTCACATCGGTGATGAGGCGGGTTTCGGCGTCGAGCAGCAAAACACCCTCCCTGGCCGATTCGAACAGCCGCCGGTACCTGATTTCAGACTCGCGCAGCGCCTTCTCGGCTTCCTGTTTCTCGCGCAGCGCACGGCGTTTCCCGAGGGCGCTCCGGACCGAATTGGGAAGCCGGCCCAGATGGTTTTTCAGCACATAATCGTCGGCGCCCGATTTGATGCATTCCACAGCCGTTTCCTCGTCTATCGTGCCGGTCACCATGATGAAGGGAACATCCGGGTGCCGCTCCTTGGCAAGGCGGAGCGCTTCCATTCCGTCGAATTGCGGCAGGGTGTAATCGGACAGAATAATGTCAGGCGGGCGGCTCCCGATTTCGTCGAGAAATCCGTCACGGGTGGCCACCCGCACCGTTTTAAAAACGAAGCCTGCAGCGCGGAGGCTTTCCTCCACCAGCAGGGCGTCGGAGGGCACGTCCTCGATCATCACGATGTGCAGGGTCTCTATCATGCTCTCATTCCGGAAGTGAAAAATAAAAAGTGGATCCGGCGTTCGGTTTGGCTTCAACCCATGCCGATCCCCCGTGCCGCGTGAGAATGCGTTTGGCCATGGCCAGACCGGCCCCGTTTCCCTCGAATTCCTCCTGCGAAACAAGCCGCTGGAACAATCCGAAAAGTTTGCCCACATACCGCATGTCGAAACCGACGCCGTTGTCCCTGACAAAGTAGACTTTACCGTCGCGTTCCGCGCGTCCCCCGATTTCGATTCGGGCTTCGGGACGGGTGCGCGTGAATTTGGCCGCGTTGTGTATCAGTTGAAACCAGACCTGTTTGATCATGTTCGCGTCCCCGCGCGCGGCCGGAAGAGGCTGCAGACTGAGTTCGATTCGGCGCCCGGGAACCGCGCTTGTGATTTCTTCCGCCGTTCTCCGCGCCAGTTCGTCCATGTTCACGTCCGAGACGGACATCTCGCGCCTGGCCAGGCGGGAATACAAGAGAACGTCCTCGATCATCTGGTTCATCCGGGAAGCATTCAACCTGATGATATCCAGAAAATGGCGGCCGTCATCGTCGAGCTTGGGGCCGTAGTTTTTAAGGACGATCTGGCTGAACCCGTGCACCGACCGAAGGGGGGCGCGCAGGTCGTGGGAAATGGAATAACTGACCGAATTGAATTCGTTTTCCAGCTCCGCCTGCTTCCGGCCCTGTTTCCGGCATTCCGCTTCAAGTTCGGCCCGCCTTCGCCGCAGAGCGCGCACCCTGCACTGCGATGCGGCCAGCAGTACGGTCGCGGCCACGGCCCACAGACTGATGACCGCCCAGAAAACCTTCAATGGGACTCCCCGCCGGGATGGGCGTTCATGCCGAAATCCGGTTTGATTTCGACAACGTGAAATGGAATACGGATCCCCGGTTCGGTTCCGATTCCACCCAGCATTTGCCGCCGTGCCGTTCCGCAATTTTTCTGCAGACGGCCAGGCCTATCCCCGTTCCGGAATGCCCTTCACGGCCCTGCAGGCGCTGGAACGGGATGAATATTTTTTCGTGGTGTTCCTTCGCGATGCCGATGCCGTTGTCCTGTACCGTGAAATGCCACAGCGTTTCCTCGTCGCGCGCCGAAACGTGAATGCGGGGCGCCTCACCCTTCCTGCGGTACTCGACGGCGTTGACAAGCAGGTTCTGCATCAGCGCTTCAATCTGTTTTTCATCGCCCGTCACGTCGGGAAGGGCATCGGCCGTGACCGCGGCTTCGCTGTCGTCGAGGATCTGTTTGAGGTTCCGCAACACGCGTTTCAGAATGGCGCCGGCAGAAACGCCCTGCATGGTTTTTTCATGAACGTTGATTTTGAAATAAAGAACCAGATCGTTGATAATTTGCTGGGCCCGCCGGGCCCCGTCGACCGCCATGCCGATGAATTCATCGGCGTCGGATCCGAGTTTGTTCCGGTAGCGCATGGACAGAAGCGAAACGTTGTTGTAGATCAATTTGAGCGGTTCCTGCAGGTCCCGCGACGCCGCATAGGCGAAGTCCTGCAGGTCATGGCTGTGTTTTTCGGACATCTCGGCTTTCAGGTCGATGCCGTCCCTGGCCTGCTGGAACTGGCGGACCTGATCCCCCAGGTCCCGGTTGGTCCTGCGCAGCGACCGGTTCCATAACAGGATGGCCGCCGTCCCGAAAAGGATGAAGCCTGCGAGCGCGCACAAAACAGGCATGAACCACCATTTTCTTGTCACGGGCGGCTCCACGGCGAAGCGAAGGCTGGCGTGGGTCGGGTCGACCTGCAGGTCCATGTTGCGGGCGCGCACATCCAGCGAGTGCATGCCGCTTTTGAGCCATGGAAATTCGCGCCGCCGTTCGGATGAGAAGGGCGACCAGGGTCCGCCGTCGAGACGGGTTGAAAACCGCATCGCCTCATCGGGCGTGGCATGCCACCTGTCGATGCCGGTCCACTGAATGAAGGCGTTGCCCGGCCGCGGAATATTTTTAAAATCCGAAAGAAGGACGGTTTCGGGGGCAACGCCGGACGGCATGAAACGGACGGTGCGCGATTCCCGGTTGATCCATAACGCGCCGTCGTGCGATTCTTTCAGGGATTCACGCGAACCGGCGCCCCTCCGGAAGAGGCAAAACGATTGGGGCGATCCGAACTCATTCCAGGTCGTTCCATCGAAATGGCTGACGCCTTTTTCAGTCGACGCCCATAGCGTTCCGTTCCGGGTTTCGAGAAGTCCTGTGATCTTGTCGTCGGCCAGCCCGTCCCGTGTGGAGTACAGGGTCCACGCCGTTCCGTTATAGGCGGCCAGGCCGTTCGAACGCGTGCCCAGGAACAGAATGCCGTCCCGGGAAGTGACCATGTCGAGAATCCCTGCGGCGACGGCTGCCGGTTCTTCGACGACGCGCCAGTTTCCGCCGTCGTATTGAATCAGCCGTTCATCCCCGAACCAGAGGGTGCCGTCCTTCGCCTGTCCGATCGCGGCGACGGACGCGGGCCTGTTCCGATCGGTGAAAACGGTCCATCGCCCCAGTTGGCGCGATCCGGGCGCCGGGAAAAAGCGGGCTGCACCCCAGGCTGCGGCCGGACGGCCGGACCCGGACCGCCAGGAAGCGCCCACCCAGAGGGATCCGTCCCTGTCTTCATAAAGGACAAGAGCGGAAGGATCGCCTTTCAGCCCCGCATCGCCCGCCTTCAGAAACCGGTTTCCATTGAACATGCTGAGTGAAGCGGTCACGCCGTTCGTTCCCACGGCCCAGCAATCGCCCGACCGCGTGGCAAGAAGCTGGTGCGTGGTTTTCATCAGGCCGTCTTCGGTTCCGAATTCGTACCAGCGCCCGCCGTCGTAGCGCACCACCCTTCCCTCTTTGGATAGAAACCATTGGGCATGGTCGCGCGTTTCACATTGAAAATTCAGGCCCTCGTACGTGGTCCAGCGCGTTGTTTCATAATCCAGCCTCGCCACACCGCCTCCCACACCGGCCATCCACAGGGCTCCGTCCGCGGTTTCGAGAAGAAAGAGAGGACCATCGGGAAGGGGAACGGCGGGCGGACGGTAAGTCGTCCAGGAACCGGAATCGAACCGGTGCAATTCCGAAATCCCCCCTATCCAGACGGAGCCGTCCTTCGTCTGGGCGACGGAGTATCCGCGGGCGGGTCCATCCGGACGCACCGGTTCCCAGGACTGGCCGTTGAAGCGGCTGATTCCCGAATCCGAAATCAGCCAGAGTTTCCTCGTTTTATCCTGAACCATCCTGGTTCCGCTTTTCCCTCCGCCGATGGCGGGGCACTGGCCTTTGGAATAAGGCCTCCATGCCGCGGCTGAAGGAGCCGCGCGAACGACAAGGCCTTCATTATCCTCGCCCACGCCGAGCCACAAAGCGCCGGTTCTGTCTGAAAACAGCTGCGTGACGGGAAAAAGCGAATAGGTTCCATTCACATCCGCATTCGATACCGCCACCGCGATTTCCCGGTTTTTTGATCCGCCGGGGCGCGTGACAAGCAGCGTATCGCCGGCCAGGAGGGGTATGACGGACCCGTCCGCTTCGAAAAACCAATTCCTGTGCTTGACGGCGTAACAATCCCCCGGAAGAATTCCCATGGCCTGAGCGGGGCTCTTCTCTTTTACCAGGCGGACGAGAACGCTTTTCGGTGAAACGGCGTCGGCCACGATATCCAGGCCCAAACCGTCCGTCCACTGCTTTTTAATCGTGCAGGGACCGGGCACCGCGACACATTCGTCCACCTCCTGTGTTTCCTTGAAAAGTGCGGCCATGTCGGCGGAAGTATAAAGCGTGGTCCGGTTGTCTTTGATGCGGACCGCTCCCCAGGCCGTTCCAGCCCAGAGGCTTCCGTCTGACGTTTCGAGCAGCGAGCGCACGATCCAGCACCGGCCTTCCCTGGCGGGAAAAACGCGGATCCAGCCGCCGTTCTCGAAACGGAAGATGCCGCGGTCCGTCGCCGCGAGAAGAGCCTCTGATTTCATCATGATCAGCTGGCGGACGGGATTTCCGGGAAGACCCATGCTGTCGCAATGCATCCCGTCATGGCGCATGACGCCCCCGGAAGCCGTTCCGAACCAGACGCCGCCGGGACCTTCGGACAGGCACAGGACGCCCTTTCCGTCCAGTTCATGGAATTGCTGCCACCGGTACGGCTCGGTCAGGGGATCGCTTTTTTGCGGGCTAAAGGAACGTACGGCGTGCGCGGGACGTACAATGGGAAAAAACAATGCCAGGAAGAGCAAAGTATCGAAGAATCGATTTGGCAAACAATAGTTCTTCATCGGCAAATTCTGGCATCCCATGGGAAAAAATGGACGCATTTTTTATTGGAAAACCGCAAAAAAACAGGTTTATTGCCTTAGTGCAAATATCCTGCCAACCTCTTGTTTCTTATGTTATTGTTTTGTCTTTTACCCGATTTGCCCCATATCGAAGATGTTCAATCGGAAAATTTTTTATCGTAGATCGGACAAAATAAACCGGCATTCCTCTGTTCAACCTATGAAGAAAGCCATCCCTTCATGACCTATGAGAACCAGCCCAAGCGCCATCACAAAAGGCCAGATCAACCAGTCGATGATATGAATCCATACTAAGAAAAAAATGATGATGAAACCGTAGCGTTCGATGGAAAGGTAGGCTTCGGCGATGCGGTCGGGAAGAAAACGGAACAGGATGCGCGACCCGTCCAGGGGCGGAATGGGGATGAGGTTGAAGAACGCGAGAAAAATATTGATCCCGACGCCGAAAGCCATGATTCGAGGGATGATTCCCGTACTGTCGCCCACGGCCATAACGATTCTGTATAGAATGGAAAACACGACGGCGAGAAACAGGTTGCTGGCCGGTCCTGAAGCGGCCACAAGGGCCAGGTCCTTTTTCATGCGGCTGAAGCGCAGGGGATTGATGGGAACGGGTTTCGCCCATCCCAGCAGCACGGGGGAACGCACCGCCATCAACAGGAGGGGAAGCACGATCGTCCCCATGGGATCGATGTGGGGAAGCGGATTGAATGTCAGCCTTCCGAGGTCCCTGGCCGTGGTGTCGCCGCGCCAGAGCGCGATGCGGCCGTGCGCCACCTCATGAAAAATAATGGAAAAAATCAGGATGACCAGCTGCGGCAGCATGTCTAAGAATGTATATAAAAATCCGGGCATCGCGTATCCTTGGAGTGTTAATTCTTGATATTCGTTAAGTTAAAATATACGATAATGTTGTAAATTCGACAAGCAAAATCATATCCGCAACCCTTCGATAAAATAAAAAATCAAAAATCGAAGATCGAAGACCTGTGGCCTACGGTATTTAATTTTTTTTACCCCCGCCTGGATTTCTATTTTCTTAGCTTGTGTATGGACTCTCCTGCCACGTCGTTTGCCGCTTCCATGATGCATTCCGCCAGAGTCGGATGCGAATGCAATGTGCCGGCCAGATCCTTTGCCTTGAGACGCAGACGCACCGCAAGGACGATTTCCTGAATCAGATTGGAGGCTTGCGGACCGGCTATCTGCCCTCCAAGCACCTCCCCTGATTTCTTGTCGGCCACGATGGACACGTATCCCTCGGTTTCGTCCATGGCCAGGGCCTTGCCGGACGCCGCGAAAAGAAACCGGCCGACCGAGGTTTCCATCCCTTTTTCCCGGGCCTGCTTCTCGCTCAGGCCCACACAGGCGATTTCGGGATCGCTGAACACCGTCAGGGGCAAGGCGGCATAGTCCGGGACCGATTCGCGGCCCAGCGCATTCCCGGCCGCGGCAACGCCTTCCATGACCGCCGTATAGGCCAGAAGCCATTTACCGGCCACATCGCCCGCGGCATAAACGCCGGGCGCCGACGTTTCCATTCTTGAATCGGTTTGGATGAATCCCTTCCGAACCGTGATACCGGTTTGTTCCAATCCCATCCCGCCCGAATTGGGCGCGCGCCCCGTGGACACCAGCACTTTCTCCGTCTGGACCGTCGTCCCGTTTTCGAAAACCGATGTCACGCCTTCAGGTAAAACGCGGATTTCCCGAAGGGGGGAACCGGTGCGCACGTCGATGCCGTTCTTCCTCATTTTGGCCGCGAGCACCTGCGCCAGCCTGGCGTCCATTCCCGGGAGCACCTGGTTTTCCATCTCCGCCAGAATGACGCTCGCGCCGCAGGAATGGAACAGGCGGGCGAATTCCGCGCCGATGGCACCGGCGCCGATGATGAGCAGGCTCTGGGGAACCGATTCGAGCCGAAGCGCTTCGTCGCTTGTCAGAACATTCTTTCCATCGATATGGAAGGCCGGCCTGCGCAGGGGTTCCGATCCCATGGCCAGCAGAATCCGCCGCGATTTCAGCACGCGCTCTCCGCCGCCTGCCTCGGCCACTTTCACCGAGTCGGCCGCAACCAGCTCTCCCCTGCCTGAAATCAGCTCGATGCCGTTTCCCGTGACGAGCTGTTCCACGCCCGAGACGAGACGCCGGACGACAAGGTTCTTCCTTTGCATCATGCCGGCAAAATCGGCCTTCACATCTCCGGTCTGAAATCCGAACAGGGCGCCCTTTCGCGCCTTCTCCATGGCCTCGACGGACGCGATCAGCGACTTGGTTGGAATGCATCCCCGGTTGAGGCAGGTGCCGCCCAGTTCCCTGTTTTCGATCAGGGCCGTGCGCGCGCCGAGCCTGGCCGCCCGTATCGCGCCCGAATATCCGGCCATGCCTCCGCCTATCACTATAAAATCATACGAGTCCAATTTAACCTCGGTACGTATTTTTTAGATTATCAATTTGGATTTTGGGAAAAATCAAATATCAAAAATTAAAATGTAAAATGAAAAATCAAACTGATAAAACGGGAAGTTGAATCCATCGAATTGACTTGGCGCTTGGTTGGTATTTTTTCCCGTTTTCTTTTTGATTTTTTAAATTGTCATTTTTCATTTTGATATTTGATTTTTGATATCATCCCTCAGTCTTGGTTATCATTTCAATATCGGACTTTATCGTTGTTGCTTGCCTGTCGCGTCTTTCCGTCTTTCCTCCCCAGCTTTCCTCCTGTTCTGCACCATCCATTTCGCCAGCCTGCTGTTCTGCGCGCCGACCACCACATCCTGAAGTCCGATATACAGCTCCGGATCGTTGATGAGCCAGCCGAGCGTTCCCCGGCCCGTGTCGATTTTGGCCGTGATGCTGGCCAGGGAATGCATGGCTGAGCGCATGTCCTTCATGACCTCGTCCCCGTATTGCTGGTCGTTGATCAATTTGCCCATGACCGTACGGTTGTCTGCAAGTTTGGACGTGACGATCCGCAGGTCCGAAACGGACTTCTGCAGGTCGCGCAGCGTCCTTTTGTAATCGGCCGAGTCGGTCAGAACGGCGCCCACGGGACCCTGCCCCCGGTTCATCCTGTCGAGCAGCAGGGACAGGCGCTCCGTCAGATCGGAAGAGCGTCGT
>JBFZEN010000425.1:0-4920 GCA_041306805.1 bacterium | reverse complement strand
AAATTCGTACGTATCATCAATCAATTTGCGCCTTTCGGTCCGCAAAATATGCGGCCGGTTTTTTTGTCGCATAACCTGCAGGTGGTCGGTAGCTCGAAAGTGGTCGGCAAAAACCATTTGAAGTTCAAGGTCCGCCAGGGCGGGGAAGTCTATGACGCGATCGGTTTTGATCTCGGGGAGCTGCAGTACAGGCTCACACCAGGCGACGACCGGCTGGACATGGTCTATGTGATCGAAGAAAACCAGTGGAATGGACAAACCAAAGTCCAGTTGAGAGTCAAGGACTTGAGGTAAAACCGCCGCAGCCAATTGTATTTTTCCCGGTGCCGGCACGGGATTCTTAAGGGGGTTTTCATTTTTCTGAGGAGGTCACATGTCTTTTGACGAAAACGTTCGCGTTTGGAAGAACGGTAAATTCGTACCTTGGAAATAAGCGACTCTGCATGTGGCGTCGCATGTGGTCCATTACGGCACCAGCGTGTTCGAAGGCGTGCGCTGTTATAAAACACCGAAGGGATCGGCGATTTTCAGGTTGAAGGAACATACAGAACGTCTTTTCAATTCGGCAAAAATATACAGGATGCCGATCTCCTTCACCCAGGAAGCAGTCAACGAAGCCTGTAAAGAAATTCTCCGCATCAACCGATATGATGAAGCCTATATCAGGCCTGTGGTCTACAGGGGTTACGGCGCGCTGGGCGTCGATCCGTCAAAATGTCCCGTCGACGCGGTCATCCTCACATGGAAATGGGGGGCTTATCTGGGCAAGGAGGCTCTGGAAAAAGGCGTGGATGTGCGGGTTTCATCCTGGAACCGCTCGGCCCCGAATACCATGCCCACACTGGCCAAGGCGGGCGCCAATTACATGAATTCACAATTGATAAAAATGGAGGCCATGCTCGACGGGTACTCCGAAGGAATCGCCTTGACGGATTCGGGAACGGTTTCCGAAGGGAGCGGTGAAAACCTGTTTTTGGTGCGAAAAGGGAAAATTTTCACGCCGCCGTTTTCATCGGCTATTCTGCCGGGGATCACCCGCGATTCCGTGATTCAAATTGTCGCAGATCTCGGCATGGAACTTTCAGAGCAGGCCATTCCGCGGGAAATGCTGTACATTGCCGATGAAGTATTTTTCACCGGAACAGCGGCGGAAATCACGCCGATCAAATCAGTAGACCGGATTCCGGTAGGCTCGGGAAGTCGGGGTCCGATCACCCGGGCGATCCAGGAACGGTTTTTCAGCATCCTTTCGTGCAAAACGGATGATAGCCGGGGCTGGCTGGATTTCGTTTAGAACTGGAGCGACCGAATGGGAAAAAGAAGACGGGCCCGTGAACTGGCGCTTCAGGCCTTGTATGCGAGGGAAGTTTCGGGAAATCAACCGGATGTCATTCTGGCTGATTTGACAAGGGAGGAAATGGCGGACGAAGAAACGATGGAATTCACCAACCGATTGATACGCGAAACAGCGGAACGGTCGGACGTTCTGGACCAGGAAGTGATTCCCCTGATAAAAAACTGGGAATTCAGCAGAATCGCGTTGATTGACAGGCTGGTGCTGCGTCTTGCAGTCTGTGAAATTCTCCATTTTCAGGAAATTCCTCCCAAGGTGACCATCAATGAGGCAATCGATCTGGCTAAAAAGTTTAGCACAGAGGAAAGCGGCCGATTCGTCAACGGTATTCTGGACGCCTTATATAAAAAGTTGAAACTGGAAGGCCGCGTCGAAAAAATCGGCCGTGGCCTGGTAGAATAGAGGATCTGTTCATGACACCCAACCGAGGTCAAAGATGTTCGGCAAGCTGATTGAAAACGTTTTCGGCAATAAACATGATCGCGATGTCAAGCGGTTGACGCCGTTGGTCGATGCCATCAATCGTATCGGCGCGGATTTGGGCGAACTTTCCGATGAAGCATTGAGGAATAAAACGGAGGAGTTCAAATCGAAAATCCGGGGAAAAACCGGGCAGGTCAGGGACGAACTCCAGAAACTCCGGGACAGTCTGAAAACGGCATCTTCCCCGGAACAGACCGAATTTTACGAAGTGCGGCAGCGGATTGAAGCGCTGGAAAAAGATGAAAAGAATTTGACGGAAGCAGTGCTCCTGGAGATCCTTCCTGAAGCCTTCGCCGTGGTTCGGGATGCGTGCCGCAGATTGGTCGGAAAATCATGGAAGGTCGTGGGGCGGGATGTGATGTGGGACATGGTTCCGTTCGACGTGCAGCTTCTCGGGGGAATTGTTCTTCATGAGGGCAAAATCGCGGAAATGGCCACGGGCGAAGGGAAAACGCTGGTGGCGACCATGCCTCTGTTCCTCAATGCGCTGGTTGGAAAAGGCGTCCATCTGGTGACGGTGAACGATTATCTCGCCCGGCGCGATTGCGAGTGGATGGGCGAAATATTCAAGTTTCTCGGTCTTACCGTGGATTTCATCACCAATGATATGGAGCCGGAATCGCGCAGAAAAGCCTATCTGGCCGACATCACCTACGGCACCAACAATGAATTCGGCTTCGACTATCTGCGCGACAACATGGCCGTGTCACCGGAAGGCGTGGTACAGCGCGGCCATTATTATGCCATCATCGATGAGGTCGATTCAGTGCTGATCGACGAAGCCCGGACGCCCCTGATTATCTCCGGTCCGGTCGGAGAATCGAAGAACCGCTATGCTGAAATGAAACCGCGCGTCGAGCAACTCGTGCGGAATCAAATGGTGCTTGTCAACCGGCTCATCGCCGAGGGCGAAAAATTAATCGAGGACAACAAGGAACGTGAAGCCGGCATCAAGCTGCTTCAGGCCCAGCGCGGCTCTCCCGAAAACAAACGCCTGATCAAACTGATGCACGAATCGGGCGTTCAGAAACTCATTCACGATGTCGAATCGGAATACCTGCGCGACAAGAAAATGAACGAACTCGACGCCGATCTGTTTTATGCCATCGACGAAAAAATGCACACCACCGATTTGACCGACAAGGGGCGCGAGGCCTTGTCGCCGGGCAATCCGGCGATGTTCGTTCTGCCGGATCTGTCGACGGAACTGTCCAAAATCGAAGACAATGAAACCCTGGCCCCGGGCACGCGCGAACGGATGATGGAGGAGATACAGACCGAGTACATTGAAAAAAGCGAGCGCGTCCACAATATCAGCCAGTTGCTCAAGGCGTATTCGCTGTTCGAAAAAGACGTGGATTATGTGGTCAGCGAGGACGGCAAGGTCATGATCGTGGACGAGTTCACCGGCCGGCTGATGCCCGGACGGCGGTATTCGGACGGATTGCACCAGGCGCTCGAGGCCAAGGAAAACGTCACGATCGAACACGAAACCCAGACATGGGCGACCATCACACTTCAGAATTTTTTCAGAATGTACAAAAAGCTGGGCGGAATGACGGGCACAGCCGAAACCGAGGCGGGTGAATTCTGGGAAATCTACAAATTGGACGTGGTGGTCGTTCCCACCAACGAGCCGATCCGCCGGGACGACATGGATGACGTGGTGTACCGGACCAAGAGAGAAAAATTCAACGCCATCATCGATGAAGTGGCTGCCGTTCATGAGAAGGGTCTCCCGATCTTGGTCGGAACCATTTCCGTAGAAACCTCCGAGACGCTGTCGCGTATGCTCAAACATCGTGGCATCCACCATTCTGTGCTCAATGCCAAATACCACAAGCAGGAAGCTGAAATCGTTTCAATGGCGGGAGAACCCGGGATGGTGACCATCGCCACCAACATGGCCGGGCGCGGCACGGATATCAAACTCGGCGCCGGTGTCATACGATTTCCGGATGAATTGATCGATCAATTGATAAAAGACCTGGAACACGGCCAGTCTCGCCATAAGGAAACTTTTATACACGAATTGCCGTCGGCAGAGGTCAAACGGGTGGCGGAAGCGTTACGTAAAAAGAATATGGCCCACCACATCGTCGCGTCGGCCTCCGAAAAAGCGGTCCTGCTGCAGACGGCGCACGATTCAAAAGCTGAAATCGTGATTGTTCCCAGGGATATATGCAGCCCGAACGATACCCGAAACAGCCGGGCAAACTGCGGTCATATCAAGGCGAGGGACTACTCCGAAGGCGGTTTGCATATCATCGGAACCGAACGGCATGAAGCAAGGCGCATCGATCGCCAGCTCAGGGGCCGTTCGGGAAGACAGGGGGATCCCGGTTCCACGCGTTTCTATCTCTGTCTTGAAGACGAGCTGATGCGGCTTTTCGGATCAGAACGCATCGGGCGCGTCATGGACAGGCTGGGCGTGGAAGAGGGAGAAGTCATCACCCACCCCATGATCACGCGATCCATCGAGCGGGCTCAAAAACGCGTCGAAATGCGCAATTTCGACATCCGCAAACACCTTCTCGAATACGACGACGTGATGAACAAGCAGCGGGAAGTGATATACACGAGGCGTGGACGGGCCCTGGTGGGCGAAAACCTCCGGGAAGACATTTTCGAAATGATTGAGGACGCCGTTCTGGATATGGTCGAACGGCATTCCCAAGGCGACGAATGGAACGACACGGGCATTGTCGCGCTGAAGGAGGAACTTTTTAAGACCTTTATTTTGACCCTGCCCTATAAGGATGAAGAAATATTCGGGATCAAACCGGCCGAACTGGGAGAGAAGCTGATCCAGAAAGCCGGGGAAATGTATGAACACAAAAAGGCGGTTTTGGGCGCCGAACTGATGAGCCAGCTCGAAAGATGGGCCGTGCTCAAAACCATCGACGAACGATGGAAAGAACACCTCTATGAAATGGATTTGCTGAAAGAAGGAATCGGCCTTCGGGCTTACGGACAGAAGGATCCGCTGCTTGAGTACAAGCAGGAAGGATTCAGAACCTTTACCGAGATGCTGGGGCGCATCAACCAAGAAGTACTCGAAATCGTCTTTAAAACCCAGATTC
>JBFZEN010000424.1:0-4613 GCA_041306805.1 bacterium | reverse complement strand
GGCGGCCGTGCTTGAATCGAGGGTCAATGCCTTCGAATCAGCCATGGATGAACGCTCGTCCGTGACCCATGCCCTGGACCACCCCATCGGCAGCGCCCCAATCGAAACTTTGGCTCAAGGCAGGAAAACGGCCGTGGTCGTGACGAGCGACCATACGCGTCCCGTGCCCAGCCGCATCACTCTGCCCGTTCTGCTCGACCGGTTGCGGTCGGCCAATCCGTCCCTCGATATACGCATTCTTGTTTCCACGGGGTACCACCGGGCCATGACAAAAGACGAGATCCGCGATAAATTCGGCCAAGGCATCGTGGAAAATGAACGCATCCTCATCCATGACTCCAGGGACAGGTCGTCCCTCGTCCATCTCGGCAGACTGCCTTCGGGCGGTGCATTGTGGCTGAACCGGGCCGTGGTGGAAACCGATCTGCTGGCGGCCGAAGGGTTCATCGAGCCGCATTTTTTCGCCGGATTTTCGGGGGGAAGGAAGAGCATTCTGCCCGGCGTGGCCGGGTACCAAACCGTTCTGGCCAACCACAATGCGGCCTTCATCGCGAGTCCGTTCTCGCGCACGGGCGTCCTGGAGGGGAATCCCATCCATCGGGACATGCTGTTCGCGGCGGACAAGGTGAATCTGGCCTTCATTTTAAACGTGGTTCTGAACATGCAGAAGCGCGTGATACGCGCTTTCGCGGGGCACAGGGAAAGGGCCCATGAAGCGGGCTGCGGTTTTCTGCGGGAGCTGGCCGCGGTCAAACCCGTTCCCGGACTTTCGGAAATCGTGGTGACATCGAATGGCGGATATCCGCTGGACCAGAACGTCTACCAGGCCGTGAAAGGCATGACGGCGGCCGAGGCCGCGTGCAAGCCCGGCGGGGTCATCATCATGGTTGCGGCCTGCAATGACGGACACGGCGGGCAGTCGTTTTTCGAGAATCTGTCGAACGCTTCCAGTCCCCGGGAGATACTCGACCGCGTGGCGGACATCCCGATGGGAAAAACGGTTCCCGACCAGTGGGAATTCCAGATTCTCGCGCGCATTCTCGACCGGTTCAGGGTGATCGTGGTCACGGACCGGTGCGATCCCAAAATAATACGCGCCATGCACATGGAGCACGCGTTCACTCCCGGGGAAGCCCTGGCCGGGGCGCTTGAAATGAAGGGAAAGGACGCCAGGGTCACGGTCATCCCCGACGGCGTGTCGGTGATCGTGGGGTGAGACCGTGTGCTGTGAGAAAAATGGCCATGGACCAGCGGCGCGGAACGACAAGGGAAAATATCCATTTTTCTTCACCATGAACTTCAGTGGTGATTTTTTTTCAGGACAACCGGGATTTCAAGCGGAGGCGGAATATGAAGCTGTCATCGATTTGTTTAATCGGATTGTCCGGCTTCGCCGCGGTTTCTTTATGCTGCGCGGGTTCATCCAAAATTCAGACAAGGTCCGTCCAATCTCCTGTTAAAAGCCCGGCCGGCCTGGAATCGAATCGACAGTCCGGATTCCTTCCCCCTGAAATGCTGACCGACTGGAGCCGGGCGGGTCTGTTTTCCGGAAAGTCGGGACACCATGCCGACGCCTTTTTCGACGTGGCCCGGGAATCCGGCGCGACCTGGGACGAAAAAGTCGGGTCCGCCGTGCAGAAAGCCGGGAATGCAGCCGGGCTGGCCGTCGTCTATTTTCCCGCCGGAACGTACGCTTTGTCGAAATCCGTCGTTTTGCCGGACGCCTCGTTCAGCCGCATCGTATTCCAGGGTGCGGGGGCGGATTCCACGGTGCTCGAGTTCACGCTCGGCCCCGACGGCAACTGTTTCGACATTCATGGAATCGAATCGGATCTTCGGCTGCCGCTGGACGCGGACATGGAAAGGGGAGAGCGGCGGTTTTCCGCTCCGGGACTGTCGGATCATTTTTCGAAAGGCGACTGGGTCAGGCTCTGCGAGGCCGGTTTTCCGGAAGCCGACCGCGGGAACGTGGGACAGACCACGCGGCTTGCGGCCGTGGACGGATCCCTCGGTGTTTTGGAGGACGGGGCGGCAAAAACCTACCTGAAAAACAACGAATTGTGGGTGCAAAAAACCGTGCCCGTCCAGAACGTCGGTTTTGAGAATTTCACCCTCCGCCGCATGGACGCGCAGAAAGCCTCGCAAAGCGCCTACGGCTGCGGCATCAATTTCAAGTTCGACTGCGCGGTGAATTTCTGGATGAGGGGCGTCGCCAGCCTCAACACGTGCAGGCACCATGCGGTGATCAACCACAGCGCGCATTTCGAAATCAGCGGCTGCTATTTCGCGGAGGCCTGCAGCCGGGACGAGAATTCATACGGATACGGGGTTCTCATGGAAGTGTGCACGAACCACGGCCTGGTCGAAAACAACGTCTTCGAACACCTGCGCCATTCCATGACGGTATGCGAGGGCGTCAACACCAACGTGATCGCGTTCAATTATTCGAGGAACCAGGCGTGGACGTTTCGCGGACTGCCCAATATTTTCCAGGGAGCCGACCTGTGCCTGCACGGCAGGTATCCGTACGCCAACCTGTTCGAACAGAACATCGTCGAATTCGTCTACGCCGACAATTCGCACGGCGCGAACGGTCCGTACAACGTGTTCCTGAGAAACCAGGTGTACCATGGCTTGAAGGGAAGCGGGAAGATACGCCTTTTCAAATCTCCCTCAACGGTGATTTTGGGGAACATGAGCACACCCGGCCGGGCCGCGCAGGTTCAATACGACCAATGTGAACCGTTTCATGATTTTTTCGCGGTCCATGGAAACAACCGGCATGATCACATGGATAGCCGTTCGAAAAAGATCCGGATGGAGGATGTCCGGCTTCCCGTCGTCTCGCTGTTTTACGCCGGCAGGCCTGCTTTTCTGGATTTTCAATATTCATGGCCCGCCATCGGCCCCGGTCCGGACGGGGAAAAGCTGACGCAGAGCATTCCCGCGAAGGAGCGGTGTCTGTCGGGAAGGAAGACGTATATCATGGAGGCGACGAGGAAATAATAAAAATATAACAGCCCACGGCTTAAGCCGTGGGCTGCTGGATTCCCGTCCCACGCCCGACTGCGCGGGGTCATCGAATCATTGCCTCACCGGCCATTGCAATTCCACGCGCCATTTATTTCCCGGCAGCTGCTCCCGCAGCACCTTTCTCGGATAACCGGCCGCCATGTAGCCGCTCATGACAAAATTCAGGGAGTAGCTCCACCAGAATTCCTCGGGGATGTCGATGCGGTCCCCTTCGTAATCCGTGCAGGCCAGAAGACGTCCGTGGCGCCATTCCGTTCTGAACGGTCCCAAGGCCCGCACGTTCTCCCTGATCGGCACGCCCACTTCCCAGGCCAGATCCTTCTCCGGCGTGATCTCCGGGCTGAGGTGGTATTCGACAAAAACGTCGCCGAGCGTTTCAATTTTATTCTCCTGTATATATTTCTTCAGTTTGAGGACGGCCTCGTCTTCCTGCTTCCATCCGCCCGTCACACGCATGAGCAGCTCTCGGCGGTCCGTGTCGGACCGCGTGAACAAACGCACATCGAGATAGGGCTTGTCCATTTTCTCGACGGGCAATTCGGCATCCGCGCTTTTCAGCTCCGCCAGCGTGCGGGGGATCCCGCCCGACCATGTGATCACCTGCGGCATGCGGGTACGGTATCCGTTGTGGTACAGCCAGGACGCCAATTGAACGTTCATGGTTTTCTGATTCATCGACTGCGTGTAATGAACGGCGAGCACCTCGCGCCCGGGCACCCTGACCACCAGGAAGGGCGGCTTGACGAAGACGCTGTCGGCAATACGGTATCCCGCCTCCCAGCGCAATTCGAACCCCTGGACGATTTCACCGCTGTAATACTGATGCATGAAAGGAAGCCCGACGGAGACGATGCCGTTGGCTTTCATGTAATTTCTCAGTTTTTCGAAAACCACGGTCTGCTGGTCCATGGATCCCGTGGCCGGCAGCAGGATGGCCCAGTACGGATCGGTCCTGCGCAGTGTCCATGGATGTCTGGTGCCTTCCGATTCGGATGACTGCCTGAAGAACTCGGACACCTTTTCCTTCCACCCCGGTTTCCCTGAAGCCTCTTTTTCACCCGCAGCCACCAGCCTGTCCGTTTCGGCTTTTTCCTGTTTTTCTTTCAGGCTGATTTCCATGGCCTGGCTTTTAAATTCCACTTTTTTCTGTTCTTCCTTCAACCCGGCTTCCATCGATGTTTTTTCAGGGATCCCGCCCATGGCCCTGCCGAAGGCCTCCATCCTGCCGGCAAAGTCTTCGAGTCTTTCCACCGGCATGAACAGTTCCGTCCGCTCCGCTTCCTGGTTTTTCTTCAGAGAATCCTCCTGCCAGGCCACGCCCATGGGACCGGAAATCATATATCCGTTCATCAGGTTCTGTATGATGAAGGGCGCGAAGGGGAATTCGGTCTCGGGCGGCTCGTTATAAAACGCCGAGGCGACGGTGTCCTTTTCATGATGCTGAAGCTCGAAAGGGGGATTCACCTTCAAATCGTCCCGCGGTTCGAGTTCGCAGCCGACCTGCCAGAGGTATTCGCCGGGCATGATCTGCGACGGGTCGTTGAGATACATGCAGAACCACCGGCCGCTTACCCTGATTT
>JBFZEN010000423.1:0-3333 GCA_041306805.1 bacterium | reverse complement strand
GGCGGCCTTGGCCATATCGATCCAGCTGATCATGGCGTCTGTTCCCGGCATGGGACAGCCGATGAACGATTCAAGCGAGCCACCCATCAGGTACAGAACGATGGGCATCAGAAAAAGCCACCCGAATACGCCGCCTGAAAAGGTGATTGCGGCCAGCCTGAACCCGATGATGTATCCGACCCCGATAAAAGCAGGCGAGGCCGCCGGGCTTTGCAGGAACATGCCGCCCTTGTAACCCATTTCCGCCTTGATGGGTTCGCCGCTGTTCGAAAGCGTCTCGATGATATTGCTCTTGCTGTTCAACAGGCTGATTTTGGAGGGATGAAAAGAGAAAAAGCCTGAAACCGTGTCACGGATGAACTTGATTCCATTGTCGTTTTTAAACAACTCGATGAGCGCGGCCAGCCCCATGGAACCGAATACGTATTTGGCTCCGGTTTGACCGCGCTGGCCCGCCTTGACGATTTCAGCGCAGGCCTTGCTTTCGGGATAGGGCAGGGACTTGTCCTGAATCAGCGGACGTCGCAGGATGATGACGAACAGAACGCCCAAAATACCGCCGACCAGCATCAGCAGTGTGCTTTTCATGTAGTCAAAATGGTCCCACACACCCGCCAGAACGAAGGCGGGAATGGTGAAAATGGCGCCTGCGGCGAGCGCTTCGCCCACGGCACCTGTGGTACGGGCGATATTCTCTTCAAGAATGGTTCCCTTGAAGGGTTTCAGACGCAAAATGGCCATCGATATGACGGCCGCCGGAAAAGTGGCGGCCACGGTCATTCCCGCCTTCAGACCGAGATAGACATTTGCAGCGCCGAGGATAACGGCCAGGAAGACGCCTACCAGAATCGCCTGAAGGGAGAATTCCTTCATATGGGTGTTTTCGGATATATAGGGTTTAAACGGGTTCGTAGCCTTCTTTTGAAGCTTTTTGGGGGGCATGTCGAACTCCTATTCATGAAATGGGTGATGGCGGGATCGGATTTACCAACATAAACGCAAAACCCCAAAAAGTCAAGAAAAATATGGATGCCGGCATGAAAATTATGCGTTGACTTTTCATAAAAAATTCGTATATTTTAGATTGAGTTAATGCATAGAAAAATCAAAGGGTAAAATGCCGGTACAAGATATCACTATTGGAAGATACGCACCAAGAAATTCGATCATACACAACCTGGATCCGCGCACCAAAATGGCCTGCAGCCTGGTTCTGATGTCATCTCTGTTTTTCCTGAAAACCCTGCTTGTTTTGGCCGTATTCTTTCTGGTATTCTGTTTTCTGCATGCCGCTGCACGTCTGAAGCCGGGCATGGCTCTGCGCGGCATGCGGCCTTTTTTGTGGATTTTCGGCCTGACCTTGGTCATGCACGCCGCCTTCACCGGGGGCGATGCCCTGTTTTCCATCCCATGGATCGGCGCGGGAATTTCTAGGCGGGGTTTGAATCAAGGGCTTTTTTATTCCATCAGGATCGTTGACCTCATGGTGCTGGCCGGCCTTTTTACACTGACCACGTCGCCCATGTCGTTCGCAGACTCGGTCGAAAAACTGCTTTCGCCTCTGGGACGGTTCGGCTTTCCATCGCACGAAACGGCCATGACATTGTCCATATCGCTCCGCTTTATTCCCATGCTGGCCGACGAATCGGACCGGATCCGGAAAGCTCAGGCTTCAAGAGGCGTTGAATGGACGGGCAGGCCCGTTCAGAAAATCCGCAGCCTGCTTCCCGTTCTGGTCCCGCTTTTTGTGTCGGGTTTTCACCGGGCGAACGAATTGGCCCTGGCTATGGACGCGCGCGGCTACAGGGGGGGGCAGAACAGGACCTCATTTTCGGAATTGCGGATGAAGCGGATGGATTGGCTGTTTATGGGGACCGCATGGATCATTGCGGCCGCCATGGTTATATTGGACAGGCGGCTTGCTCCATGATGGATTCGGAGCCCGGTGCGCGCTCGTATAAAATGGTTCTGGAATACGACGGTTCCGACTTTTGCGGATGGCAGGTCCAGCCGGGCCAGAGGACGGTTCAGGAGGAAATCGAGAAGGCCGTCCAACGCATCACGGGAGAAAAACGACGCATCATGGGCGCCGGTCGGACCGACGCAGGAGTCCATGCGCTCGGGCAGGTGGCCAGCATCCGGCTTGCCTGCAAGATCGGGGAAGATCGCCTGCAGGCGGCGCTGAATGCGGTGTTGCCGCGCGATGTCCGCGTTCTTGAGATATGTGAAATACCGGGACGTTTTAATGCGCGCCGGGATGCCGTCAGCCGTACGTACCGGTATGTCATTTCGACTCGGTTGAAGGCGGTGGGAAGGCAATATGCATGGTTTCCGCCGTTGAAATACGACCTGGCGCCCATGATGACGGCATCAGACGCCCTGCTGGGAAGACACGTGTGGAAAACCTTCAGCAAATCAGGCGCCGCAGGGTGTACGTTCGTTTCCACGGTGACGGACATCCATTGGCAGAACGGGCGGGATGAAATTTGGTTTGATATCACCGCGGAACGTTTTTTTCACAACATGGTCCGCATCGTTTTGGGCACGCTGTTCGATGTCGGCAGGGGGCGGATGACCATCGATGAGTTCGGAAGTCTTTTTAAGTTGAACGACAGAAAACAGGCGGGTATCACGCTTCCGCCGCACGGACTGTTTCTTGTCAAGGTGGATTATCAGAAGGCGGAGGAAGGAAAAAGTTGACGTTTTCAGCCAGACAATGTCTCGTTTTGGTTTTCTCGACCTGCATGGTCTGCGGCTGCTCTGAACCAAAGCAGGACCGGTCCGGAGATATCCCTTCGACGATGGCATCCCCGCAGGAACGAACGGAAAAAAGCCGGGAAATAACCGAATCCAGAGGCAACGCCATCACCATGGCCGTATCGCGCGTCAGTCCGGCCGTGGTCGGGATCAACGTGATTCAAATCCAGCGTTATATCCAGCGGTCTCCCTTTGACAACGATCCTTTCTGGGGCATGTTCTTCCAGCCCAGGGAGTATCAACAGAGGGTGAAGGGGCTGGGTTCGGGATTCCTCATTTCGTCCGAAGGATATGTCTTGACGAATGAACACGTGGTAGAAAACGCCACAAAAATCATCGTGACGACGACGGACAGGAAGGAATACAACGCCGTCCTGGCAGGAAAGGATATGTTGTACGACGTGGCCCTCCTGAAAATCGAGGGCACCGGCTTCCCGTTCATTCCCTTGGGCGATTCCGACGACGTGCTGATCGGAGAATGGGTGATCGCCTTCGGCAATCCGTTCGGTCTTTTCAACGTCAACTCAAAACCCACGGTCACGGTCGGGGTCGTCAGCGCCACAGGCATGGATTTTC
>JBFZEN010000422.1:0-5352 GCA_041306805.1 bacterium | reverse complement strand
AGCCCGTCCGGCGCGGGCGCGGGGTCTGAATGGTTCCCCATCCTCTCGCGGACGGAAGCGGCCGTCCTCGACAGCCTTTCGAAACCCTTCTGCGCCGCCTCAAGCGCTTCGTCCGAAAAATCCTGCGGCGAACGGTAATGGCCCTGCAGAATGAAGAACCGCAGCGTCATGGGCCGGTATTTTTCGAGCAGGGCCCCGATGGTGGTGAAATTGCCGAGCGACTTGCTCATCTTCTGCCCGTTCACCGTCACCATGTTGTTGTGCAGCCAGTATTTCACGAATGGCTTGCCCGTGGCCGCCTCGCTCTGGGCGATCTCGCATTCATGGTGCGGAAACTGGTTGTCGAGTCCGCCGCCGTGTATGTCGATGCTTTCGCCGAGGTATTTCATGGACATGACCGAGCATTCGAGATGCCATCCGGGAAAACCCCTGCCCCAGGGGGAATTCCACTGCATCAGGTGCTCGGGGTCCGCTTTTTTCCACAGCGCGAAATCGAATGGGTTCTTCTTCCCCTCGGCCACATCCACCCGGACGCCCTCTTTCAGGTCGTCGAGTTTCCTGCCCGAAAGCCTGCCGTATTCAGAAAATTTTTTCACGTCGAAATACACGTTGCCGCGGGCTTCGTATGCCATTTTCTTCTTCACCAGCTCCTGGACCAGGTCCAGCATTTCGGGAATGTGCCCCGTGGCACGGCAGGAGATGTCGGGGCGCAGGCAGTTGAGTTGGTCCATGTCCCTGAAAAAATGCCTTTCGTATTTCTGGGCGATTTCGACGGGTTCGAGCTTCTCGAGTTTCGCCTTTTTGAGGATGCGGTCTTCGCCGTTCTGCCCGTCGCCCAGCATATGCCCCACGTCGGTGATGTTCTGAACGTAGCGGACCCGGTATCCGCCGGCACGCAGGAAGCGGACGACGATGTCGAACGAAATGTAGCTCTTGGCGTGCCCCAGGTGCGGGTCGTCGTACACGGTCGGGCCGCACACGTACATGCCGACCATCGGCGGGCGCAGCGGCTCAAAAGCTTCCTTTTTCCGGCTCAGCGTGTTGTATACCGTCAGCATATCAGTCCCTTTCAGGCCGTTTAAAATACCTTGAGTTTAACGGACGCCGTTCGTATTTTATCGAAGAACCATGCCGCCACTGACGCCAAAACACCGCCTGTTCATCTCAGTCGGGATTCTCGGATTCGCCACACTGGTCTCGCAAATGCTTTTCATGCGCGGACTGGTCGTGCAATTCTATGGGAACGAGATTTCGATCGGCGTCCTGTTCGCGGCCTGGCTCCTGTGGACGGCCGCGGGAAGCGGCCTCCTGCCCGCCGTCTGCCCCGTGCGCATCCGCGGCGGACGGCGTTTCCGGGCCGTTCTGTTTCTTCTCGCCCTTGCGGTTCCGCTGACCGATCTGGGCATCCGCCATTGCCGGATTTTCTTCGGCGCCACGGCCGGCGAAGTGATCGTATTCAAATGGATGTTCTTGTCGGGGCTTGCCGTTTTTTCCCTGTTCTGCCTCTTGTCCGGATACGCCTACGCCGCGGCCTGCCGCATGATTCCGTCCGGAACGGAGGAAAATCCGCGGTTTGCCGTCCGCATCTATGCCCTCGAATCGTTCGGCTCGGCCCTGGGCGGTTTGTCGGCCACCTTGCTTCTGTTCCCCCTTGCCTCTGAAGTCCAGATCATGGTATTGCTTTCAGGCATACTCGCCATGGCCGCATTGATCCTTCCAGCGGACGCGGGCACGCGGGATGACGGGAATTCCATTCATCCGGACCAAAGGTCCGCGATTGCCGGCACGGCCGTCTTACTGATCTCCGCAATCCTGTTTTTCACGGCCGCGCCCGCGCTGCAGCGCCAAATGGACGGGTTCTTCTGGAAAACCGGAAACCTGCTGGTTTCCAGGGAGTCGGCCTACGGCCGCATCGCCTTCGCCGAAATGGACGGCCAGATCAGCGTATTTGAGAACGGCCAGCTGGTGTCGACCTGCCCCGACGCGATGTCGGCCGAAGAATCGGCGCATATCCCCCTGCTGCAACACCCGTCCCCCGAAACGATACTTCTCATCGGAGGCGGCCTCGGCGGGGCCGTCAGCCAGGCGTTTCAACACCCATCCGTGAAAACCGCGCATCTTGTCGAGCGTGATCCCGAAATCATCCGCCTCGCACGCAAAATGCTGCCTCCGGCCGACGTGAAATTTCTGGACGACAACCGGGTGAAACTGCACCTGACCGACGCGAGAAAGTTTGTCCGTCAAACCGGCGGAAAATATGATGCCGTGCTTCTCGACATGCCGAGTCCGTCCGCGCTTTCGCTCAACCGTTTTTACACGCTTGAATTCTTCAACGAGGTCAAGGCGAGACTGAACCCCGGGGGCATATTCTCGCTGCGTCTTCCCTCATCCGAAAACAAGATCGACGCCCGGTTGTCCGACCTGCTCAGCGCGGTGAACGCCACACTGGCTGCCGTATTTCCCGAAACCGTGCATTTTCCAGGACACAGCTGTTTTTTCATCTCTTCCGCGGACAAGGGATACCTGGCATCCGACGCGGGCATTCTCGCCGCCCGCATCCGGGAAAGAAACCTGAAGACGGCTTACGTTCGGGAATATTATTTAAAATACAACTTTTCCAAAGAACGGTCTGATTATCTGCTTTCCAGACTGCATCCCGTCGCGGCGAACCGGCTCAACCGGGACCTTCACCCTCTCGCCGCCTGGTACGGCATGGCGTACTGGTCGCAGATGGTCTCGTCCCGGCGGATTGTCCCGCCCGGCCGGTTACACGGGCCCGTTCAAATCATCGTTCTCGTTATCGCCGCTGCGTTTTTCACGGCCATGCTGTGGCGCCGGAAAATTCGAATGGAAAAAAACGGCGTCAGGTTTTGCGTCGCCATCGCGGGTTTTTCGGGCATTTCCCTTGAATTGATTTTTCTCACGGCCTATCAGACCGTGCACGGAGTTCTGTATCAGGACATGGCCGCCATCGTGGCGGGTTACATGGCCGGGCTGGGGCTGGGCGCTCTCGCTTCGGCGAAACGCAGTTTTTTGCCTTCCCCGTACGGCAGCCTTACGGTATTCCAGTTTCTGATGGCCGCCATTCCCGTCGTCTCGATGATTGCTTTTCCGCTTTTCCGGCATGCAGGGGAGAGCCTGCAGGTGTGGCTGTTTTTCGGGTTGAATGGACTTGCCGGATTTACCGCCGGAACCGTTTTCGGCCTTGCCAACCGGGTGCTGGTTTCGGATCGTGCCCGTACCCGGAATACGGCGGGCGGATTGTACGCCCTGGATCTGGCCGGAGCCATGGCCGGCGTGATGTTCTACACCTCCCTGGCGGTCCCGCTGCTGGGAGTCCCTGCCGCGCTGGCGGGAATTTCAATGATCAATCTCGCAGCTTTCTTCATGCTCCGGCTGTCAAAAACTTAATTCATCATCCTTAATGGATGCTTCCACATATAAACCCCATTCAAAAACAGTCCGGTTAATTCTCTTTTGACATTTTGATCTTTACATTTTGATTTTTTAATTTTGAATTGATCCCTTCCTTTCCGCCCGTTTCTTGATTTCCTCATCCCTTAACACCCGTTTCAAGACTTTTCCCACCGTGCTTTTCGGCAGGTCGGCGACGAATTCGATTTCCCTCGGCAGCTTGAATTTCGACAGTTTGTCGCGGCAGAAATGGATGAGATCGGCTTTGTTGAGCGCCTCCCCCTTTTTCAGGACCACAAAGGCTTTGACCGCTTCGTCACGGACGTCGCTGGGCACACCGATCACGGCGGCGTCCTGAACGCCGGAATGCTGCAGCAGCACCTCCTCGACCTCGCGCGGATAGATGTTCATGCCGGCGCTGATGATCAGGTCCTTTTTCCTGTCCACGATCCTGAAGTATCCCTCGCCGTCCATGACGGCGATGTCGCCCGTGTAAAACCAGCCGTTCTGCATCGCCCGGCCGGTTTCTTCCTTCATCTTCCAGTAGCCCTTCATCACCTGCGGGCCCCTGAGCGCCAACTCCCCGGCCTCTCCGATGGGAACGGGCTTGCGCGTATCGGGATTGACGACCTCGGCTTCGGTGTCGCATATCGGAAGCCCGATGGTGCCGTTTTTTCCTCCGCCTGAAATGGGATTCACGTGCGTCACGGGCGAGGTTTCGGACAGCCCGTACCCTTCCACGAGCTTGCCGCCGGTCAGGGCCTCGAACCGTTCCTGAACCGCACCCGGCAGCCCCGAGCCCCCGCTCACGCACAATTGGATGGACCCCACGTCCCGGGGCGATACGCCCGGGTAGTGGTTGATGGCGTTGTACATGGACGGCACGCCGCAGAAAATGGTCGGCCGCGTTTTCTTTATCGATTTCATCACATCGGCCAGTTCGAAACGCGGCAGCAGCACCATGGTCGACCGGCAGGCGACGGACAGGTGCAGCCCCGTGGTCATTCCGTAGCTGTGGAAAAAGGGCAGCACGCAGAGCAAGCGCTCCTCCCCGTCACGGATGCGCCACAGCCATTTGCGCGTCTGCATGACGTTGACCACGATGTTGCGATGGGTCAGCTCGGCCCCCTTCGATACGCCCGTGGTTCCGCCCGTGTACAGAAGCATGGCCGTGTCTTTGGCGCTTCCCGGATGGGGATCGAAGGCGGGGCATTTCTTTTTCATGAGGTCCGCATACAGGTAGATGGATCCCGGTTCGTTCCCGGTCACCTGCGATTTGTTCTTCAGTCCGTATAAAAGCGCGATCACCGGAGGCAGAAAATCCTTGATCTGTGTCACCACGACGCGCTTCACCTGCGTCTTGTCCTTGATCTGCAGCAGTCGCGGAAGCAGTTTGTCGAAAATAACGACGGTCTCGGCCCCGGAATTGTCGAGCTGGAAAGCGAGCTCCCGTTCCACGTAGAGCGGGTTGGTGGGCACCAAAATGGCGCCCAGCCGCATGGTTGCAAAATGCGCGATGGGATAGGCCGGGAAATTCGGCATGATCAGGGCCACACGGTCGCCCGGTCTCACGCCCAGCCATGCGAGACGGTCCGCGAACCGGTCCACCAGGCGGTTCAGGGCCTGGTAGGACAGCGAGGCGCCGATGAAACTGGTGGCCTTGCCGCGGGGATTTTTCTCGACGGCCTGCCTGAACAGCTCGTACATGGTGATGTCGGGGTAGTCGATGGTCTGCGGCACTTCCTTGTCGTACGATTTGAGCCAGATGGGTTCCATGTCGCGCCCCCTTGCTTTATGGTTCATCGGATTCGATTTTTCGATATCCCCCGGGTACTCTGAAAAACGATTCAGGCGCCGATTCATTCCTGACGCCCGTCAGTTTCTGGCTGATTCTGCGGTTGCCCGAGCCGGCCTCGATTAAAACCGGATAACCGTCGA
>JBFZEN010000421.1:0-3262 GCA_041306805.1 bacterium | reverse complement strand
TGAGCTCCCATCCCGAGGCGTCGAGAGGCTTGTAGGCGCGGTTGGCCACATTGATGTCGTGGAAAAACTTCCATTCGACCTTGCGTTTGTCCAGGTCGATGATCCTGTTGGCCGGCGCATTGGTCACCTCCACCTCGAGCAGGTTCCGCCCGGGGACGAGGAAAGACCCGACCCTTGCCCGGAACGGCAGCGACCACAGCGTTCCCACGGCCTTGCCGTTGATAAAAACGCGCGCGCTTTCATTCACCTGGCCGAGGTCGAGCACCCATTCGTCCGCCTCGGTTTCGGGAAGGTTGAAGGCCGTGGAATATTTTCCCGTTCCCGCGAACACTTTCACTTGCGCCGTATCCAGTTCTGTCCATGAAACGAGTCTGTCAAGCCGGTACCTTCGGTCGATGCGCGGTTCGCCTTCGATGAATGAAATCGTCCATCGGTCGGCCAGCCCGACGGGATCGCCGATTTGCCCGAGGCAGTTCCATGTTTCGGATTCCCCTGCGTCCATCGGGAGGGACGCCGTCTTCAAAATGGCGGACTGACCCGGCTTGAGCTGCAGATAAACCTGCGTTTTCCCGCCTTCTTTTCGCAGCGGCGCCATGCCGCTTCCAGCAGTCAGGGGATCGAATAACGCGGCGGATGAGGCGTTCACGCCCAGCGTCACCCAGCCGTCCAGCTCCTTCGAATGGAGGTTGGAGAAAAAATAGTGAAACCCTTCCTGATTTTTCCTCCGGATGAACTGGATGCCGTGGTCGGCGATTTCCTCCCTGCCCTGGTTGCACAGGGCTATGGTTTTGCCAAGATCCTTTCCCGTGACGACCATACCATTCCCGAATGGATCAACCCTTTCAGATTCGAACGGGCCGTGGATGGGAAGCGAATCGAAGGCTTTCGCCATTTCCTTTTTCCGTTTGTCCGACCTGAAAAGGCCCGGGACGTCGGAAGGCAGATTCTCGAGGAACATGACCGTGGCCCCCGCCTTGGCAAGGGAAATGATTTTTTGGGCCGTGGCTGAAGACATCACTGCGCATGAAGGCACGGCCAGAACCGGATATGAGGTTCCTCCGGGCAGCGTTACGCGCCCGTCCACGACTTCGGCCTGTTCAAGGTACCGGTCCGAAACGAAGTCGGCGTCGTAACCGTTTTTGCGTAGCGTCTGGACCAGGCTGAAGAAGGACGACGGAACCAGCCATTCGTTCATGGGCCTGCTGAACGGGTAGAACGGATCGCCCTTCAGGCTGGTCCACAAATCGTGCAGCGGCCAGTAAACAAGGAACGCGTTGTCCGGCGAGCCCCATTGCAGAAAGGACTGGCAGCGCGCGATGTATCCGGTAAAGGGTTCGATGTCGCGCCATATCGTGTTGTACGATGAAAAATTCACGGAGGCATAGAACTGCCACCCCGGCCAGTGCGCGTTTTTGGGGGAGTAAGGCGTGCCGTGGAAAACCACGTGGTTGACGCCCGCGCAGAACATCTGGTCGATCTGCGGTTTGCACTGCGACAGGCCCGTGCGGAAATGCTCCGTGAGCCAGGTGAAGGTTTCGGACGAGGCATAGGCTCCGCCGTTGAGATGCGCCGCCGAAGTGGAGAATTTCATCAGCACCGGGTTGGCATCGGACATGCGCACATCCCCCTCCCAGCGGAAACCCGGGATGTCGAACCAGGTGGCGCCGAACGACTCGCATTCCGGAACGTCGGCCGCGCCGTACAGGTCCACCAGGTTGCCCGGGGACCCGTGGGCCTGGCTGCGCGTGAGGCTTCCCATGCGGTGCGCCCATGCCGTCCAGGGAACGGCGAAGTTGTCAAACAGCATGTCTGAAATGGTTTCACGGTAGTCGCATTTCACCCGGGCAACCGCGCCGGCATCTCCTTCGCCGAGGAATTCGAGGAGGTGCTCTTCGAGACGGTATCCCCTCCTTCGGGCGAATTCGTTGAACAGGTCCGGCGTCCAGTCGGCGCCGTACACCTCGTAGGAATCGTTGAAAAATTGGCGCGGTACGGGACAGCCGCTCGAGCGGAAAGCCTGATCGAATCTTTCCAGATAGGCGTCAAGCGCCCTCCGTGAAAAGTGGTCCATCACCCAGCCCTCGCCCCCCGGGCCCGCGCGTTTCACCTTCTGCAGGGTTTTTCCCGTGAACACGGCCACGATTTTCAAAGCGCCGTTGTCAGCTTTCAGGCCAAGGCGCCCGTCCGGCGAAACAAAACGGGTCAGGTTGATCGCCTTTCCCTTTTCAGGGTAGGCCATGACCAGAGCCAGTTTCGCGACGTCCTTCTGTCTCTCATCCTTGACCGCTATGGATTCGGCCAGGCTCTCGCCCGGTTTCAATTCGTATTTCACGAATATCGCCCTGGTGGCGGCCAGTTCCGTGGTGATCACCGGGCCGCCCCCGAAAGGCCAGCCCGTGCCGTTGTCCATGTCCACGCTCATGCCCATGCGCCGTCCATTCGATATGGAAAACGACAGGGCGCGCATCCATTCAGGCGAAAGAAAATCGATGTAGCTATTTTCAAATCCTTTGGCGCCGTATATCGGCGTGATCTCGACGCCTCCTATTCCGGCCTTCTTCATCTCGCCCATCCTGAACGCGAGGCTCGAATCGTCGACCGCGCTGCCCAGCCACCACCAGCGCGTCCATGGCCTGGTCTCGGGCTTCGCTTCGGGCCATGCCAAAAAGGGATCTGAGGCCCGGCATGCGCCGCCGGACAGCATGCAAGCCGATAGTATCATGATCACCCGGATTAACTTCATGACTAGACTCCTTCCGCCAATATTTCTTGTATTTTATCAATTTCATGAAATTGCTGCTGATTCCTCAAACACCATAACCTTTTACGGTTGTTCTGCCGGGTGCAGCAGCCGGATTTGTACGGGCGCGTCGCGGTCGCATGCCAGCCATCCGTCCTTCGGCTCCAGCTCGACGACTTGGAGGGAACTGCGCCGCTGTTCCATTCCGTCCGCGCCGGCGTTCTTTTCCGTGCGCCCCGGGTGCGTGAAATAAAAAAGGAATGCCCTGTCCCCGCATACGACCACGTCGGGATGCCCGCCCTTGACCCCGTCGTCAGGGCCTTTTCCGGGTATTTTTAGCAGGTCGGCCGGCTGGCGTTCCCATTTGAGCGCGTCATCTGACCGGTAAATGCCCAGCCCGTCCCAGATGTCCACGGCCATCCAGATCTTGCCCTTCCACCGGAAAACCTTCGGCCCCTCGCCGGGGCGCCCGCTCACACTTTCAGCCTTTCCCTTGTCCGTCCATTGGTCGAGATCCCCGCT
>JBFZEN010000420.1:0-2752 GCA_041306805.1 bacterium | reverse complement strand
GATGAACACAACGACCGGGGCCGTGTACCGGACCGACGCGCTCTACATCGGCAACATGAAACCCGACATCGGCGAACTCATCGAGAAATCCGTGGGCGTGCCGGAAACACAGACAAAAACGCATTAAAGAGGAAATCGGATACCAAAACGTGATCCATCAGGGGATTTTCCCCAAAATCAAACGAAGTCATAAACGCGCATCGAAGTCGCGAAGCGCCCTGCCGTTTCAGGCGGCGCGCACGAGGAGTACCAATGATCAGAAAAAGCATTGAACTGGCCGGAAGAACCCTGACCATCGAAACGGGCCGGATGGCCAAACAGGCCGACGGCGCCGTTGTGGTTCAGTACGGGGATACGGTGGTTCTGGTGGCGGCCGTGGCCTCCAAAACGCTCTCGGATAGAGTGGATTTTTTCCCGCTTCAGGTGGAATACCGCGAAAGGGCTTATGCCGCAGGAAAAATTCCGGGAGGGTTTTTCAAACGCGAGGGCCGTCCGAGCGAAAAAGAGGTGCTGAGCGCGCGCCTGACGGACAGGCCGATCCGGCCCCTGTTTCCCGAGGCCTTCCGGTATGAGACCCAGGTGGCCATCCAGATTCTGTCTTCAGACAAGGAAAACGACGCCGATCTGCTCGGCATGATCGGGGCGAGCGCCGCCCTGGTGATTTCGGATATTCCGTTCAGCGGTCCGATCGCCGCGGTGCGGGTCGGGCGCATCCAGGGTGAATTTGTCGTCAATCCCACATTTACCCAGCTTGCCACCAGCGACATGAACGTGGTCATCGCGGCTTCCGAAGAAGCCATTCTCATGGTCGAAGGCGAAGCCACCGAGATTTCGGAAAGCGACATGGTCCGCGCCCTGGAAATCGGGCATGACGCGGTGAAAAAAATACTGCCTCTGCAGAAGGAAATGGCCGCGGAAATCGGGAAAACAAAAAGGCCTGTTCCCGAGGCGGAAGTCGATGCCGCGCTCGTGAAAAAAGTCCAGGAAGCCGCGCGGGAAAAACTGCCCCGGGCCCTGGCCAAGACGGCGAAAATTGAACGCCGCGACGCCGTGGACGAGTTGCTGAAAAGCATCAAGGAATCGCTGGCCGAAACCCATCCCGACCAGGAAGCCGTCATCGCCGGAACCTTTTTCGACGTGGAGAAGGAGCTGGTGCGCGCCATGATACTGAAAAAAGGCAAACGGCTGGACGGGCGTTCCTGCGACGACATCCGTCCCATTACATGCGACCTCGCCGTGCTGCCGCGCACTCATGGATCGGCCCTGTTCACCAGGGGCGAGACGCAGAGCCTGGCGGTGACCACGCTGGGCACCAAGGTCGACGAGCAGAAAATCGAGGGGCTGGTCGACGAGACGTGGAAGAGCTACATGCTGCATTACAATTTCCCGCCCTTCTCGGTGGGCGAGACCCGGCCGTTCCGGGGGCCGAGCCGCAGGGAAATCGGACACGGCAACCTCGCGGAACGCGCCCTCAAACCCGTCATTCCCAGCGAAACGGCATTCCCCTACACCATCCGGATCGTTTCCGACATTCTCGAATCGAACGGATCCTCGTCGATGGCCACGGTGTGCGCGGGCTCCCTCTCGTTGATGGACGCCGGCGCCCCCGTCAAGGCCGCCGTGGCCGGCATCGCCATGGGATTGATCAAGGAAGGAAACGAAGTCAAGGTTCTCACCGACATTCTAGGCGACGAAGACCATCTCGGAGACATGGATTTCAAGGTGGCCGGCACGCGCCAGGGCATCACCGCATTTCAGATGGACATCAAAATTTCGGGGATTTCCTCGGTCCTCATGAGCGAAGCCCTCGAAAAGGCCCGCATCGCCCGTATGAAGATACTCGATGTCATGGACAAGGCGATGGCCTCCCCGCGCCCCGAACTGTCCCCGTTCGCCCCGCGCATCATTTCGATCAAGATCGACGTGGAATGCATCGGAGCCGTCATCGGACCGGGCGGAAAAATGATACGGGAAATCGTCGAGAAATCGGGCGCCGAAGTCAACATCGAGGACGACGGCACGGTGCAGATCGCCTCGGCGGATGAAAAGGCGTGTCAGATCGCCAAAAGCATCATCGAGGGCCTGGTCGCGAAGCCTGAAGAGGGAAAGGTGTACAAGGGCAAAATCACGCGCATCACCAATTTCGGCGCATTCGTTGAAATACTTCCGAACAAGGAAGGCCTGCTCCACATCTCCGAGATCATGCCGCACCGGATCAACCGGGTCGAGGACTATCTCAAGGTGGGTGAAGAAGTGGAGGTCAAACTGCTCAAGGTCACGCCGGACGGCAAGTACGAACTGAGCCGGAAGGTGTTGATGCCCAAGGACGAGGGACCGGACGCCTCCAAACCCCGGAGATGACCGAACAGTTCCGGAAAACCCGCCTCAGCAACGGACTGCGCGTCGTTTCCGAGAAAATGGAAGGCGTGCGCTCCGTCTCCATCGGGGTATGGATCGCATCGGGCTCGCGCCATGAAAGCCGCAGGCTCAACGGGATTTCGCACCTGCTCGAACACATGCTGTTCAAGGGAACGCGGTCACTGACGGCATACGACATCGCCGTCAGCCTGGAACGGTTCGGAGGGCATCTGAACGCGTTCACCGAAAGGGAGTTCACCTGCGTTTACGCCGTGGTTCTCGACGACAATCTCGACGACGCCGTCCGGGTGATCGCGGACGTGGTGCAGCATCCGCTCTTCGAATCGCGCGATCTGGAAAATGAAAAACGCATTGTCGCCGAGGAAATCAAGAA
>JBFZEN010000419.1:0-3633 GCA_041306805.1 bacterium | reverse complement strand
ATATTTCAAAGTGAAAAAATATTTCAAATATGAAACGAATGTGACAGAGGGGAAATATCGTGTACTCCATTACCTACAGAAACAAACTGAAACAGGGCAAAGAATTAAAAGATTTTCAGAAATGGCTGAAGGCATCCTGGATCATGCAGAAATCGTGGGGTGCCGAGACCGTTCATGTTTGGTCGGAAGAGGCAGGAGAACATGATTTCGTGTTCTGCGAGTACCGCGTTCAGGATATCCGGCAATGGAATCACCAGAACATGCTGCACGCCGGATCCGACGCCATCCGAGAGCTCGATCAAATCGTCGAAACCAGCCGCATGACGGTTTCACGGATTGCCTATGATCCTGAACCGCTTTCTCACAATTAAAGCAGAATGGCGCGCGGTACGATGAGACAGACATTCGTCAAATTCCTGGCCTTGTTGAATCCTCCCGGGTTGTTTCCGAAGCATTCCATGCTGGCCGGCCGGTTTGAAACCGAGAGGCAGGTGCTTCTGAACCAGGCGGTCCGCATCGGCGCGATTCTGGCCGTCATTCTCGTTCCCCTGTTCGGCCTGCTGGATGTTGTTTTCAAATCGGATCAAATGGCCGTCTTCATCGGAATCCGCGTGATCGTGCTGATCATTTCGGTGAACGTGTTTGTTCTCACCCGCACGCCTTTCGGCCGCAGAAAGCCCTATTTGCTGGGCGCGTTCTTGACTCTGGCCGTGTCCGGATCCGTCGCCCTCATGTGCCGCCTCGACGGGGGGCCGACGGATCCCTATTACGCCGGCATCAACCTGCCTGTGCTGGGTTTCGGCATATTGCTTCCCACAACCTATTTTGAGAGCCTGTTCGTTTTCATCACGGCATGGCTTATCTATTTTATGCCGAATGTGATCACGATCAGCGCGGCCGACGTTCCCGTTTTCATCAGCAACAATTTCTTCATGGTTTCGACGTTTTTCATCTCGCTGATCGCGGCCCAATTCCACCTGCATTACAGAAAGCAGGAATGGCTCGCCCGCATCAAACTGGAGAAGGCGCACACGAAAATCAGGAACCACTCCCGTGAGCTGGAGCAGAACGTCAAGGAAAGGACGCGGAAACTGCTGCAGAACGAGCGCCTGGCCGTGGTCGGGCAGCTGGCCGGAGGGATCGCGCATGATTTCAACAACCACCTGACGGCCATCATGGGCGTGAGCGAACTGCTTCTGTACAATCCGGGCCTCTCGAAGATCATGAGACAGGACGTCAGCACCATATTCGACGCTTCCAAACGGGCCACGGAACTGGTGCGCCAACTGCTGGCTTTCAGCCGCCAGCAGATACTCAATCCGCAGGAACTGAACATCAACGACTCGGTGCAGGACGTCCGGAAGCTGCTCCTGCGCCTGATCGGCGAGGACATCGAACTTCTGATTCAGACGGCGTCAGATCTCCATTCGGTCAAGGTCGATCCCATCCAGGCCGAACAGATACTGCTCAATCTGGCCATCAACTCGCGCGACGCCATGCCGAACGGCGGAAAGGTGATCATCGAGACGAGCAACGTCCGCCTCGAAAAGGCCTACCTCCGCGCACGCCAGCTGACCATTCCCACGGGCGATTACGTCATGCTGGCCGTCAGCGACAACGGCAGCGGCATGGAGGAGGAAGTCAGAACCAAAATATTCGAACCGTATTTCACGACCAAGGAGGAAGGAAAGGGCACCGGCCTGGGGCTGTCCACCGTGTACGGAATCGTCAAGCAGTCCCAGGGCGACATTCTGGTGTACAGCGAAGTCGGCATCGGGACGACGATCAAAATATACCTGCCGGCCGTGCTGCAGAAATCGCGGCCCCATACCCCGCCCAAAACGCAGAAGCGCCTGCCCAAGGGAAAGGAAACCATCCTTCTTGTGGAAGACGAGGAGTCGATTCGCGACCTCACGGCCCGCCTTCTGAAACAGCAGGGATACCGGGTCGTGCTCGCCCGCGAAGGAACCGAAGCCCTGACCAAAGCCGGCCATCTCAAGGAAGAAATCGATCTTTTGATGACCGACGTGGTCATGCCGAACATGAACGGCAAGGAGCTTGCCGAAAAACTGCTGCACGAACACTCAAAGATGAAAGTGCTTTACTTTTCGGGATACACGGATTCCTTTATCCTGAAAAAGGGGATCATCAAACCTGAAAATTCCTTTTTACAGAAACCGTTTACCTTTGAGGATTTGAGCCGGAAGGTCAGGGAAGTCATCGACCATTGATGCGCCTGATTGGGTGTAAGCGCATCCGTCTCTTAGGGGGAGGTGTCTCATCTCCACGCGCCCCGCTGGATCGGGGAGAGGAATTCTTGATCCAGCGGGATTTTTTTGGCATGATTCTGGCCCGATGATGAATGAAGATCATGACGCATCGTCGGTTTCCGTGCTTCATAAAAACATATTTTTCAAACAAATAGGAATTATTGTCGAATTTTGAAAGCTTGAATGATTATCATTCAAGCCCATGAAAATGGATGAAAACCGCCTTAGGGGATGCTTATGAGGGACGGCCTCAGCGAAGCCATGCAGCGCTTTACCGAAACATTGTCGAAGATTGATCGCTCCGATCTGCCTTCCTACAAAAAGGCCTTTTTCGGAGAAATCGAGCGCATCCATCGATGGATAGAAACGCACCCGGAATCGGAGCAGAACCGTGAGGTTTTTTTCAGGATTTGCGAAACCCTCGATAAAAGCCTGATGCACGGAAGGACGCGCCGGAAACCGCTCGGCTACCCTGGTGATTTTCTGCTCATCGACTGGATATACACCCGGAAAACCGCTGAATCAGGAATCGGCAAACGGTTCGATGAACTGTTCCACTCGTACGAAGCGGCTCAGGCCGTGCGCAACCGTAAAGAGTTCTTCATCAGACTATGCACCGACCTGGGGCGGCGGAAAAAAGCCGACATCGACGTTCTCGACATCGGGTGCGGCTCATGCCGGGATGTGGTCGAAGCCATCGAATCGAGGACAAACGGAATCCTGTACAACTTCCACTGCGTCGATCAGGAACCCCTGGCCATCGAGTACGCGCGCGCCTTCATCCATGGCAGAAAGGCCGAACCGCACGTCCAGCTTGAATGCAAGAATGTCTTCAGAATACAAACGCCCAGAACGTTCGACCTGATATGGTCGGCGGGGCTGTTCGACTACCTCGACAAACGCACGGCGGCGCTGCTGATCAAAAAATGCTGGCGGAACCTGAAACCGGGAGGCTGGTTCGTTTTCGGAAATTTCAGCCCCCAGAATCCGACCCGCAAGGGAATGGAACTCGTGGGAAATTGGTTCCTCATCCACCGTACGGCCGGTCAGCTCGCTGAAATCGTGCAGCAGGCCGGCGTGGACTACAGCCTGCTGGAGGTGGAAAGCGAATCGCTGGGCATCAACCTGTTCTGCAAAATACGGAAATAAACACGACCTCCTATCCTCCCTCTGGTTGAACCAGGCCTGGCAGGCGAATTCGTAACCGGCCGGGCCTGGTTCTTTTTTTCTCAGCAAATTTATTATATTATTAAGGAAATCAAAAAGTAAAAATCAAATATCAAAAAGAAAAGAGTTGTCAGATCAACGATTTCCGATCTAAAACCAATAATCGAAAAAAGAAACAGTGGCCGGAAGTATTTGA
>JBFZEN010000418.1:0-7692 GCA_041306805.1 bacterium | reverse complement strand
ACGAGAAGGATAACAACGCCCTCGCCTCCCTGGCAGGGAAAAGATGGACCTTCCTTCCGGTTGACGAAAAGGGGCCTCTGGTTCTGGCGGACGGAATCATGAACGGGGCCGACATTGCCGCTGCGGCAGGCATCACGGCCAGGTACAGCAAAAACAAGGTGCCGGTCATCGCGCGGTTTGAAGGCCAGGTTCAAACCATCGAGACCCAACCGGCCCCGGATACGTTCATTGAGGCAAACCGTTTATAATTGACTTTGATGATTTTATTATTTAGATTGTATACCGTAAATAAAATCAATTGCGGAGGTTATCGTGGCTCATCGAATCACCGAAGAATGTATTGTCTGCGGCGCCTGCATCTCTGAATGCCCGGTACAGGCCATCAGCGAAGGGGAAGATAAAAACGTAATCGATCCCGCAAAATGCACCGACTGCGGTGCCTGCGTGGACGTGTGTCCCACGGAGGCGATTCTTGCCGAATAGATACAGTGTATGAAGCGTTCAACCGGTTTAATGAAAGGCAGGGTTTCATCTCTGCCTTTTTTCATGCGGCATCGTCCGGCCGTTCCGCGGGCGGTCACGGTGGCCGGTTCCGATTCCGGCGGAGGAGCCGGCATACAAGCCGATCTCAAAACCTTCTCGGCTTTCGGTGTTTACGGAATGTCGGCTGTGACGGCTGTCACAGCCCAGAATTCCACGGGTGTTCATGGAATTTTTGCCGTTCCTCCGGCCTTTGTCCGGCGGCAGCTGGAGGCCGTTCTTTCGGACATGGGCGCGGATGGAATCAAAACGGGAATGCTGTGCGATGCGGACACCGTTCACGCCGTGGCCGGCTGCATCAGGAAACACGTGAAGGTAAGGCTCGTGGTGGATCCGGTCATGGCTTCCACGGAAGGGCGCCCGCTCCTCTCGAAAAAGGGGATCGCCGTTCTCGTCGCCGAACTTTTGCCTCTGGCGGATTTGGTGACGCCGAACATCGCCGAGGCTGAAATTCTCTCCGGCATGCGCATCGGCGCGGAATCCGACGTTCGACTGGCGGCGGAGAGGATATTCGGGCTGGGATGCGCGGCCGTTTTAATCAAGGGCGGCCACCTGAAGGGAGACGCGACCGATCTTCTATTCGATGGGAAGGAGATGACGACCCTTACGGCCGCGCGCATTGCCACGCGTCACACGCACGGAACCGGATGCACTTATTCCGCCGCCATTCTTTCCAGCATGATCCTGGGGCGCACTCTGGCCGAATCGGCGGGCATCGGCAAACGTTTCGTCACCGCGGCCATACGGCATGCCATTCCCCTGGGCAGGGGGCGCGGAACACTTGACCGCTCTGTTTGTATCGGCTCTGTCTGAGATGATTCCTGAAAAACAAAAACTGCTTCTCCATGTCTGTTGTGCCCCGTGCGGAACCCACCCGATCCGGCTCCTGTCGGACTTGTTCGATGTCAAGGCGTTCTTTTACAATCCCAATATTCAACCCGAATCGGAATACAACCTGAGACTGGCCGAGATGGAAAAACTGGCTTCGAGGTGGCACATTTCGTTCTTCTCAGGACCCTATGATCCCGAGTTCTGGAACTCCTCCGTCAGGGGCCATGAAACCGAACCCGAAGGGGGAAGCCGCTGCCTGATCTGCTACCGAGTACGGCTCGAGCATACGGCGGGAAAAGCCATGGAAACGGGATGCTCCGTTTTTGCCACCACGTTGAGCATCAGTCCCCACAAGAAGGCGGGAGAGTTGAACCGGATCGGTCTTGAAGTCGCGCAGCGGACGGGTTCCGTGTTTTTCCCTGCCGATTTCAAGAAGAAGGAAGGTTTTAAAATTGCCGGACAGATATGCAGGGAAGAGGGGCTTTACCGACAGAATTACTGCGGTTGCCCGTACAGCCGGAACCGGAATCCGGACGGCAGCTGACCGCGATCCGCAACCGTCGTTTTCAGACACTTGATATGAACGGACTTTCTTCGACCATGTTGAAATTTAATCTTGATTCTGTCTAAAACATTTGTTAAAATACAAGGCTATGGCAGAAGTTGCTGAAGGAGAAACCGCCGTCTGCGGTACACGTCTTCCTCCGTGGATGAGACGGAGGAGACGGGAAAACGCGGGCATTCTGGCCATGAAACAATGGCTCAGGCAGAAACGCCTGTACACCGTTTGTCAATCGGCCGGCTGTCCCAATCTGTTCGAGTGTTTTCAGAAATCCTCTGTCACTTTCATCATACTGGGCGACGTGTGCACGCGCCGCTGTTCGTTCTGCGGGGTGAAAAAAGGCCAGCCGCTGAAAGTGGACATGGACGAACCGCTCCGCGTCGCGGAAGCAGTACGGTTTCTCAACATGCGCCACACGGTGATCACGTCGGTGACGCGGGACGATATGCCCGACGGGGGATCGGCCCATTTCGCGGAGACGATCACGGCCGTGAAAGCCGCTTCGCCCATAACGAGCGTCGAAGCCCTGGTTCCGGATTTTAAAGGCGCGGAAGAGGCGGTTTTCCGCATCGTCGATGCCGGGCCCGATGTGTTCGCCCACAACATCGAAACAGTGCCGCGCCTGTACCCTTCCGTCAGGCCGCAGGCCGATTTCAGGGTTTCTCTCAGGGTTCTTGAATTATCCGCCCTGCGCTCAAACAGCATTCTTGTAAAATCGGGATTGATGCTTGGGTTGGGTGAAACCGGACCGGAGCTTGCCGCGGCTTTGAGGGCCTTGCTCGATTCGGGGTGCTCTGCGCTCAGCATCGGGCAATACCTCATGCCGGGAAGAAACCGGTATCCCGTTCGTGAATTCATCCCGCCGGCGCGTTTCGAACAAATCCGCCTGGATGCGCTGCGGATGGGTTTCAAGCGGGTGGCTTCGGGCCCCTACGTGCGGAGCTCGTACCATGCCGGCGAAGTGGATACGACCAGGAGTAATCCGTGAATTCACTTGATGGGCTGCTGGAACAGTCGGCTTCTCTGCACCCGGACCGGACCGCCCTGATTTTCAGGGAGCAGATTCTGACCTATTCCGTTCTGAAGGATGCCGTGGACAGGCTTGCCGCCGGCTTGAAAAACCAGGGCTTCAATCACGGCGACAGAATCGCCGTGATGCTCCCGAACATTCCTCATTTCCCCATATCCTATTTCGCCGTTCTGAAAAACGGCGGAATCGTGGTGCCCGTATTCCTCCATTGCACCATCGACGAAATTCACCACCAGCTCGAAGAGGCGGAAATCAAGGGCATCATCTACTGGGAAGGATACAGGGAAAAAGCGGTGCAGATCGTCAGGGGTTTGGAACGGTGCCAGAAGAAACTGGTTCTTGGGGAGAAATCCATGGCCGGCGAGATCCGGTTGAATTATCTCATGGAGACCCATTCCCCCGCCGGGGATGATACGCCCTCGTCCCCGGGCGATACGGCGGTCATCGTGTACACCGACAGAATAAAAGGCCGGTCCAAAGGTGTCGAACTGACCCATGAGAACCTGATCTTCGACGCGGAGGCCTGCGCGCGATTTCTGAGCCTGACGCCCGAAGACGGGGCCGTTTCGGCGATTCCGCTGTATCATATGCTGGGCCAGACTCTGGTGATGAATGCATTTCTGCTCTCCGGCGCGCGTCTCGCCCTCATGTCTTCATTTCATCCTGAAACAGCCGGACAGCTTCTGCAAATGCACGCATTGACCCATTTCATCGGCGTTCCATACATGTTTGAAGGCCTCCTGCGGGAGCATCGGGTTCAGGCCGAACAGTTAGCAGCAGTCAAAAAATGCGTTTCAAGCGGGGATGCGCTGGCCCAGGATGTTTTAGACGCTTTCGAGGAAAAATTCAGGGTGAAGATCATCGAGGGATACGGGTTGACTGAAGCGTCGCCCATGGTCACGTTCTGCATGCCCCGGGGTGAACATAAGGCCGGTTCCATTGGGAAACCGCTGCCGGGCGTTCAAATGAAAATTGTGGACGAAAGCGGTATCGAATCGCCGCCCGGAGAAACGGGTGAAATCATGGTTCAGGGGCCGAACGTCATGAAAGGATATCTCAACCGGCCCGAAGCCACCAGGGAAGCGCTCCTGGGGGGCTGGCTGCACACGGGCGACTTGGCGGTGACCGATGAAAGCGGGAATACGGCAGTCGTGGCCCGCAAACGCAGCTTGATCATGAAAAGCGGTTTCGCCATTCATCCCAAAGAAGTGGAAGACGTCATCCGGGTACAGCCCGAAGTGGCCGAATGCACGGTGGTCGGTCTGCCCGATCCGGTCCACGGTGAAGACATTCACGCCTGCATCGTCCTGAAAAAAGAAACCGAAATCACGGCGGGCGCGCTTCTCGGCAGGCTCAGGGAACAGATACCGGTTTATCGATGCCCCAAAACCGTGACGTTCGTCGAATCGCTTCCGAAAGGGCCGACCGGCAGGGTGATACGCGACCAGGTGAAACAAATGCTTTTAAGCAAGGCATATCCGAATCCATTAAACACAGGAGGAAGCCCGTGAAGGAGTACGCGTCAGAAAAAATCCGCAATGTGGCGTTGATCGGACACGGAGGAGTCGGAAAAACCTCCCTGGCGGAGGCCATGTTGTTCGTCATGGGGGAAACCACACGGTTGGGCAAGGTGGTGGAAGGCACCACCGTGTCAGACTATCATCCGGATGAAATAGATCGGAAGCATTCCATCAGCACATCGCTCGCGCACGGCGAATGGAAAGAATGCAAGATCAATATACTGGATATGCCGGGATATTCGGATTTTCTGGGTGACACCAAGGGATCGCTCAGCGTCGCCGATCTGGCCCTCGTTCTGATCAATGGGGTGACCGGAATCGAGGTGGGAACGGAACAGGTGATGGAATTTGCGGATGAGTACCATTGTACCCGATTGTTCTTCATCAACCGGCTGGACGCGGAACACGCAAAGTTCGACGCCGTTCTCAAGTCGCTTCAGGATCGTTTCGGCAACAACGTGGTGGCGCTTCAGTTCCCGGTGAATCCAGGGGAAGGATTCAACTGCATCGTGGACGTGCTGAACCAGAAGCTCCTGACGTTCGAGACGGCAGGCGGCGGCAAGGCTTCAGCCGGGGACATCCCGGAAAATCTCAAGAAACAGACCGCCGAATACCGGAGCCGTATCGTCGAAGCGGCCGCCGAGAGCGACGACAAACTTCTGGAAGATTATTTCGCAGCCGGGGAGTTGACAGAAGACCAGCTGAAGCAGGGATTGGCCCAGGGTCTTCTCAAGGGAAACCTGATGCCCGTGTTCTGCGGATCCGCGGAAAAGAATGCCGGAACCTCGGCACTGCTCGACTTCATCTGCGAATACGGCCCAAAGCCCCAGGACGTGAAAAAGGTCGAGGGCGTTCATCCCGACAACAAATCGAAAGTGGAATGGGGATCGACCTCAAAGGACAACCTCTGCGCCTACGTATTTAAGACGCTGGTGGAAGCCCACGTAGGCGAATTGTCCCTCGTCCGTGTTTATTCGGGCCAGCTCACGGTGGGGGCCGAAGCGCTGAACGCAAGCAACCGGCAGGTCGAAAAGATCGGTCAGATTTACACGCTCAACGGAAAAAACCGGAAGGAACTCGGCGTGCTCACGGCGGGCGACATCGGCGCTCTCGTGAAACTCCGCAACACGTTCACCGGAAACACGCTATGTGATAAAAAACATCCCGTTTTACTCGAACCCATTCATTTCCCGGAACCCCTGATCAGCGTGGCCATCAAACCCAAAACGCGGGGAGACGAGGACAAGATTTCGAACGGGCTGCACATGCTCAGAAACGAGGATCCCAGCTTTACGGTGGTGAACGACGCCGAATTGCACCAGACCATATTGTCGGGACAGGGGGAAATGCATCTCACCGTGGTGATCAAGAGGCTGAAAGAAAGATTCGGAGTCGAAGTCACCGAAGAAAGGCCTAAAATTCCGTACCGCGAGACCATCACGGGCAAGGCCGACGAAAAGTACCGCCACAAGAAACAGAGCGGCGGAGCCGGTCAGTTCGCCGAAGTCTGGATGAGGATCGAACCCCTTCCCAGGGGAACCGGATTCGAATTCGTCAACGATGTGCACGGCGGGCATATTTCGGGTCCGTTCATCCCGTCCATTGAAAAAGGCGTCAGGCAGGTTCTTGAAACGGGCCCCATGGCTGGGAATCACGTGGTGGATGTCCGGGCCATCGTGTACGACGGCAAAGAACACCCCGTCGATTCCAAGGATATCGCCTTTCAGATCGCCGGCAGGGAGGTGTTCAAACAGCTTGTTCTCAACGCCAAACCCATCCTTCTCGAACCGATCTTCGACATCGAAGTCAAGGTTCCGGAAGACTGCATGGGCGACGTCATGGGCGACCTTTCAGGCCGCCGCGGTAAGATCATGGGAATGGATGCCAAGGGCCATTTTCAGGTCATCAAGGCGAAAATCCCCCTGGCTGAATTGGACCGGTACGCGACCACCCTGCGGTCGAAAACATCCGGACGGGGCATTTTCACGATGACGTTTTCGCATTATGAACCGGTTCCGAAGGAGCTGGAAGCCCGAATCGTCGAAGAAGCCAAAAAGACGAAGGAACAGGAGAAGGAAGCCTGATTTTGACCCCAATCCGTTCGAAAAAGGACAGCCCCGGTCGGAATCTGCTGTGGGCTCCTTGGCGCATGGAGTACGTTGAAAGCGCGGGTGAAAAACAACGCGGCTGCATTTTCTGCGTGAAACCCGGCGAGAACGACGACAGAAAAAACCTGATCGCATTCAGGGGAAAAACGGCCTTTGTCATTCTGAACCGGTATCCGTACAACAACGGCCATGTCATGGTGGTTCCCTGCAAACATACCGCCGAGCTGTCGGCGCTCGACGCGGCGGAACAAACCGAATTGTTCAGACTGCTGGCCGTGTCTCAGACCGTCATCCGCCGGCTGATGAAACCCGACGGATTCAACGTGGGCATGAATCTCGGCCGGGTGGCCGGCGCGGGGGTGGAGGACCATCTGCATTTTCATCTCGTGCCGCGGTGGAACGGCGACACGAATTTCATGCCGGTCACCGGATGCACCAAGGTGGTGTCGGAAGGCCTTGAAATCACCTGGAAAAAAATGTTCGATGCCTTTTCAGCAGTCAAGAATATCCAATGAAGGAGGTTGTCATGATTCTCAACAAATTCAAATGGACCTTCGTATGTGCCGGGATGCTGGCGCTCGCGTCGCTTGCGGCGGCTGGACCCCAATCCAAGAAAGGAAATCCCACAGTGATCATTGAAACGTCGATGGGCAAAATTGTACTCGAATTGAATCCCCAGAAAGCGCCCGTTTCAGTCGAGAATTTTCTGGCCTACGTCAAAGCCGGTTTTTACGACGGCACGATATTCCACCGGGTCATCAAGGGTTTCATGATCCAGGGCGGGGGATACGACAAGAACCTGCAGGAGAAAACGACACGTGCGGCGATCATGAACGAAGCCGGAAACGGCCTGAAGAACACACGCGGGACCATCGCCTATGCCCGCACCTCCGTTATTCACAGCGCCACCAGCCAGTTTTTTATCAACCATGCCGACAACGCATTTCTGGATCACCAGAACGAAACGGACAGGGGATTCGGCTACGCCGTGTTCGGCAAGGTGGTCAAGGGCATGGATGTCGTGGATCAAATCGCTTCGGTCGCCACCGGCAACGCGGAAAACGGCATGGGGGACGTTCCCAAAACCCCCGTCCTCATTAT
>JBFZEN010000417.1:0-4795 GCA_041306805.1 bacterium | reverse complement strand
TTCTTGTGGAAATCAAGGTACCATCCGTCTCCCGGATATCCCCACTCGGCCGACCAGACCTGCATGCCCGTTCTCGGGTCGCGCGCCAGCACGGCCACGGGCTCGCCTCCGTGGGAGGGCTGCAGCAGGAACACGTCGTACGGCGATCTCTCGACCAGTTCCGGCTTCGGCTGGGTCTCCCTTTCAAACTGGTCCCACAGGCTCTGCAGAGCCTGGTACCGTTCCAGATACACGCCGACGGCCTGCCCCCCCTTGAGCATGGCCGAGTCGATGATGAAATAACGGATGTGCGCTTCGCTCAAAAAATCCTCGACGCCCCGCCGGGGATACGGCGCCCGCCCCAAAGTCGAATCGACGGGCGGTATCCAGTTATAGGCCGGGCGGTAGGCGCATTCGGGCACCCAGATGCCGCGCGGGGGCGCGTGGAAATGCCTCTTGTGGGTGCGCACCGCCGTTTCGACCTGGGCGCGTATGGAGACGTCCTGCGAGAGCAGGGGGAAATACCCGTGCGTGGCGCCGCACGTCATGATGTCCAGAACGCCTCTTTCCTGCAGACGCCTGAACGCGCCGACCAGGTCGGAGCCGTAGGTTTCCTGGAACCGTTCCTTCGTCCGCGAATAGAATTCGCGCCAGAACCGGGCCGTTTCGAGAAGACCTTCGTCGCGGACCTTCGTGAAATAGCGTATATCGTCCTCCGCGGCCTCGACCTTCTGGTCGAGATAGGCGGCGAATTCCGATTTGAAGAAGGGGTCGGCGAGCTGTTCGGCCAGAACCGGGCTGATGTCGATGGACAGCCTGGGCTCGAGCCCCTCTTCGACGAGCCCGTTCAGCGCGTCAAGCAGGCGGATGTAAGTTTCGGCCGCCGCTTCGTTGAGCCAGTCCATGCCGTGGGGCCAGCGCCCGTGGTTGACCACATAGGGCAGATGGGCGTGAAGAACGAAGGTGAACCGTCCGAGGGTGTTTTGGGACATCGTACGATCCGATCGTTTAATGAAAATTCAAACTACGGAACTTTCGTTTCGGGCGCCTGGAAACCGAACGCCTTGTTCGGTTCCTCTCCCATCAGCTTGATTTCGCCGAACTGTTTTTCATATTTGTCGATGTTGTCGGTCAGCGCCTTCGAAAGCGACTTGACGTGCTGGGGCGTCATGATGATGCGGGCGTACACTTTGGTCTTGGCCACGCCCGGGAGCATGCGCGTGAAATCGAGCACGAATTCGGCCGGGGAATGGCTGATGACCACGAAATTCGAGTAAATGCCCTCTGATTCTTTCTCGCCCAGTTCGACGTTGATCTGCTGCGACGGATTGGAAGGATGCATAATGGACCTCGCTGCCGGAATTTTTCGAAGATCGGGATGAAAATGCGGAATCCCACGTATTTATAATAATCAATTGAATTTACATTGTCAAGAAGCAAATGGCGCCAACGGCGTCATTCAATTTGTTGATCCGTGCCAATCCGCCGAAGGTCTGTGCACCGCGCAGCGGTGTCCGTGTTCCATTTTTCTTTGCGTCCTTGACGCCCTTTGCGGCCGGGAGGTCCTGCGAACGTAGTGAGCAGGATGCGAACGCAGTGAGCAGGATGCATCTTTTTACATTTGTTTTTTTGAGTTTTTAGGATTAGATTGACCCCTGCCATGGCCAATGAAACCAGACTCCCCGCAAAAGGGGAAACCATCGAGCTCACCATCACCGACCTCGCCTTCGGGGCGCGCGGCGTCGCCCGCGCGGACAACTTCGTCTGGTTCGTCGATTTCACCATTCCCGGACAGACCGTGAAGGCGAAGGTGATCAAGCGCAAAAAGAATTTCGGCGAAGCCCGCCTCGAGTCCGTCGTCTCTCCATCGCCGGACCAGGTTGAGGCTCCCTGCCCCTATTTCGGGATTTGCGGCGGCTGCCGCCTGCAGCACATGCGCTACGGGGCCCAGGTTCTGGCGAAAACGAACCAGGTCAGAGACATCATGGAAAGGCTCGGTGGATTCCCCGGCGATGTCGTCAGGCCCGCCGTTCCGGCGAAGGAAATTTACGGATACAGGAATAAAATGGAATTCACCTTTTCGGACAAGCCCTGGCTTCGCCAGGCCGACATGGGAAAGGAAAGCCGTCCCTTCGCCCTGGGCATGCACGTTCCCGGACGCTTCGACAAGGTGCTCGACATCGACGCCTGCCTTTTGCAGTCGGAAAACGCCAACCGGTTATACGCTTTGGTCAAGCAGAAAATCATGGAATCGGGCCTTCCCCCGTACGGCCCGAAAACCCACTCCGGCACCTGGCGTTTCGTGGTGATCCGCGAGGGAAAGAACACGGGCGACCTCATGCTGAACGTGGTCACGTCGGGGCAGGAGCCGGCGCGCCTGAATGAGCGCATCGACTGGCTGGCGCACAAGCTGTTCTGGAAATTCATGACCTTGACCGCCGTGCACAGCATCACCGACAGGCCGGCCATGGTCGCCGTCGGCGAGTCGGAGCATCTGCTGCTGGGCAGGGGGGCCATCACTGAGAAGATCGGGGAAAGGACGTTCTCGATATCGACTTCGGCTTTTTTTCAGACCAACACGGCCCAGACGGAAATTCTTTTTAAAACCGCGGCCGACCTGGCGGGATTCGACGGAAGCGAGACCGTATACGACCTGTATTGCGGCACGGGGGCAATAGGGATTTTCATGGCGGACAAGGTGAAGCGCGTGCTCGGCATCGAGACCGTGGCCCCCGCCGTGGAGGACGCGCGCAAGAACGCCCGGTTGAACGGGATATCGAACGTCGAATTCCTCAAGGGTGATTTGAAGGACGCGCTCAAGGACGGCGTGGTGGAAAAAGCGGGCAAACCCGATGTGGTGATTCTCGATCCGCCCCGGGGCGGTATGCATCCGGATACGCCGGACCATATTCTGGCCCTGGGCCCCCAAAAAATCGTGTACGTTTCATGCAACCCCCCGCTTCTGGCCGCGGACACCCGAAAATTCTGCGACAACGGGTACACCCTTTCCGCCGTCCAGCCCGTGGACATGTTCCCGCACACGGCGCACATCGAAGCCGTGGCGCTGCTGGTAAAGAATTCCTGAAATGAACTCCATATCTTCTATAACTCTTTCCGCTATTATCCGGGGGCGAGGGTAAAATGGCTGTTATTGGCCATTCGAAAATGTCTTATATGAGCTTTTTCAATGATAAATGGCTTGTATAAGACATTTTTTCGTATGTGGGTTATGTCGGGAAGGACGTCGCAGGCATACAATAACCGGTGAGCATAATATACCCAAGCCGCGCATAGAGCGGACAGGAGTCTATTTGATGTTTCAAAAGAGTTTCCTATTATTTCTTACTTTATCGATTTTAATTGTTTTCGCGGCAGACAAAAACCGGAATTTATTCAATCGTGTCCCCGAAACCGCGGAATCATGATCAATGAATTCTTTAAAAATCTATCCGATGATGAAAAAAAGGAAGCTATAAAAAATGACGGGTGGGGAAAATATTCAATAGATGACGCATACAAGAAGGGGCCCGAAGTGTTCTTGTCTTTTTCATTGAAAATGATATAAAATATATATTGACAAAGATGAATTTATCCAATTGAATTAGCCGGTTGATCCAACTGCCGCCCAGAGCGGACCTCTCTCGTCCGGCCGCTCATGCGCAACGTCAGGCATAATACAAATGTCAAATTTCAATAAAGAACAAATTCAAAAAGTATTATATAAAATCAGCAAGTTAAACAAATTTAAATTCATCATCGGAATTGACGGTCTGGGAGGTTCCGGGAAATCCACATTTGCCGAAGAATTATCTGTATTCATACCAAATGCGATGATTGTTCATATGGATCATTTCTACAAACCCAAAACCTTAAGGGATGCGGCGGACTCAAGTTCCGAAGTCGGAGCCTGGTTTGATTGGCGAAGGCTGGAAAAACAATTACTGGTCCCTTTCACTGAAAATCGTGAAATACGAATTCAAAAATATGATTGGGAAAGCGGTTCTCTCAAGGACTGGCAGTCCATCCCGGACACTTCAAATGTGATCGTGGAAGGCGTGTATTCGACCAGAAAAGAACTGTCCAAGTATTATGATCTGAAAATTTGGATTGACTGTCCTGCAGATATCCGTCTATCAAGGGGCATCGAGAGAGACGGCATCGAGATGAAAGAGCATTGGCAGAATGTCTGGATGAAACAAGAGGGTGATTATTATAATAACCACAAACCATTTTTGTTGTCGGACGTACAAATCTGCGGCTATGATTCCTGACCCTGTCATTCACGGTGAGAAGAAAAAATGCTCAGATATTCCAAAATTATTTTTACTGTAATTATATCGGCCTTGAGCGTCCACGTGGACCTGAAGAATGAAGCCGGACTCGTCCAAAGCATGCCCTGTGACAATCTGACCGAATGGCCCCCGAAAGAAAAACTGCCCCCCGATTTCGATCCGGCCGCATTGCTGGAGACAGCCGTCAAGACAACTGCAGGTCCTGTCGTCAACCCGGCGGCTTTCATTGAAAAAAAATAAAAAAAGGACAATGTGAATAAACGGATTTCAAACAAACATGGAGGCGCGCAATGATCAGAAAATGTTTTCTCGGCCTGTTCATTTGCCTCATTTTGACGGGCTGTTCAAAAAAGGCTCAAATCACCGTGATGGATGAAGAAAATTTCTGGAAATTGATCGATCCGATCTCCGCCCTTTCTTCCGGGGAAAAGGAGAATGCATTGAGAGAGGCCCTGGCGAAACTCACCCCTGAAAACATCATTCTCTTTCAGGAAATCTGGGATCAAAAAATGGTGGAATCCTAT
>JBFZEN010000416.1:0-6114 GCA_041306805.1 bacterium | reverse complement strand
GAAAAAGGGGTCGACGATTTTACGGCCCTGATCCAGTCCGATCCGGTCGCCAAAACCATGTTTGAAGATGTCAAACACGTGGCCGGACATGTCGTCGTATCATGCATGGAACGCGTGGTTTAACCGCACACTCATCCGGCCGGATGGGATTGCGTTCACTTCGACAAGAATGATGAATGCCTTTATCGGAAAAACGCTTACGGAAGTGCAGACGGCACCGGGCGGCCAGCCCCGATCCTTCCGCTGGAACGGCGACTTGTGGATTGTGGATCAGGTCATGAAGGAATGGCAGGATTTCGATTACAGCCCCCTTTCACCAAAGAAAGACTGGCGGACAAGAAGGCACAGGAATTACTTCCACGTTTCAACCCTGTCGGGGCGGTCATTCGAAATGTACTGTGACCGGGGCACGAAATTGGGTGCCAGAATAACCTGGGTTCTGGCGAAGGAGTTGTCGTGACGGCTGTATGGCAGAAAATAATGCAGCATAGCGTCCGTTCCGCCGAAGATCTCGCCTTTCGGCTTCCCGTTGACGCCGATGCCGTCCGTCAGACCGCCGGGGTTTACCCGATGCGGATCAATCCGTATTTCCTGAATCTTGCGGAGAAAAAAGGCCTTTCCATTCTCCGCCAGGTGCTGCCTGATTCAAGGGAACTCGTTGATCCGGACGGGATCGCAGATCCCCTGGCCGAGGACAAGAACAGCCCCGTGCCGCTTGTCACGCATCGATACCCGGACCGGGTGCTCTTCCTGGTTTCGTCGGAATGCCCGGTATATTGCCGGTTCTGCACTCGCAAGAGAAAGATCGGCAAAGAGGGCGGAACAAGCCTCAAGGCGCTTGAAGAAGGAATCCGGTACATCCGCTCAAGGAAAGAAGTGCGTGATGTGCTGCTGTCGGGAGGAGACCCGCTGCTGCTTTCGAATGACAGGCTGGAATGGATTTTATCGGCGGTGCGGGCCATTCCGCATGTGGACATCATACGGATCGGGACGCGCGTTCCCGGAGCATTGCCCCAGCGCGTCAACGCGGGGCTCTGCCGCCTGCTGAAGAGATACCATCCTCTCTATATGAACCTCCATTTCAACCATCCGGACGAGATAACGGACGAATCCGTCAAGGCCTGCGGCCTGCTGGCCGACGCGGGCCTTCCGCTGGGCAGCCAGACCGTTCTTTTAAGGGGAATCAACGACGATGCGAGTGTCATCCGCTCCCTGATGATCAGACTGCTCTCCATGCGCGTCAGGCCCTACTATCTTCTTCAGGGGGATCTGACCTCGGGAACGGGGCATTTCCGCACGCCAATTAAAACGGGTATCGATATCCTCCGCGCCCTGCGCGGTTCCATTTCCGGACTGGCCGTTCCCGCATTCGTGGTGGACCTTCCCGGCGGGGGAGGCAAGGTGCAGCTGGTTCCGGAATACCTCAGGCGTACGGAAGGGAGAGAAGCCGTTTTCAGCAATTACCTGAACCGTGAATACCGCTATCCCGAGCCCGTGGTCGAATGAAACGCGTATTCAAAACAGTGTTCTGGACGGGGATCACCGCTTTCGCCGTCCTGATCATCGGATTCTTTCTGCTCTGGAAGTTCCTGCCGGAAAAGAAAATCATCGCCCTCGTTGAAAGCCGGTCCGCTGCCGCGGGCTTTCCCGTCCGCATCGAGTCCTTTGCATGGAGCCTGCCCGCCCGTTTCGACATCCGCGAAATCCGTGTCTGGAACGGCGATTGGCAGACGGCCGAGAATGTCCCCTTTTTAAGCCTTGACAGGCTCACCATCAGGTGCCGCATTCTTCCTCTTCTGAGAAGGCGTCTTGACATAGCCGAGGTGAAGATCGAAGGGCCCAAGGTGACCCTTGATTCCTCCTTTTTCAATATGCAGGCGGGATCCGTAAAGGAAAAACAGCCGGCATCGTTGCGGCCCCTTCCCCTGTCGTTCAGGCTGCTCCGCCTGAACGCGGGCCCGTTCACCTTGAAATTCGATATTCCTTTGAAACAAGGCCGCGGTGAAGTGGTGTTGGGAGGGCTGAATCTGGACGTCTCGGGCATCACGATACCCAGAAAGTGGCTGGAATCGCCGCAGGCCGTGCGCGGATGGGTAAGGATGTTCGCTGAAAACGCCTTTTGCGATATCCGGCTTCCGGGGAACACGCTCAAACTGATCCCCGAACTGGAAGCGCGATTCGGTTGGACAAAAGACAGACGCTGGAGTCTGAACACACGAGCAGGCATTTTCTCCATGGGGCGCGACAAGCACAAACTGGCTTTTCTGCTGTCATTACTGGGAACCGGGTACGGCGACAGCGTCCGCATCGAGGAATCCCTGGTTTCCCTGGGCGGAGCAGAGCTGGCTCGTTTCTCCGGCGGGTCAGCCCGGTCAGGCGGAACGTTGCGGTTCCACGTGAAAGCCGACGGAATACCCGCCGACCTGGGAGCGCTGATACAGGCGGCCGGGGCTTATCTGCCCGATTCGACGGCTCAATGGCTGTCGTCTTATGACGTTCAAGGCAGGTGGAATCCCATTGAAGGGGAGATCACGGGCGATTTGCGGCAAGGGCAGTTCCATTTCGGAAGCCGGCTGGAACACGTCGGTCTTTCAAGCGAATCGCCGCCGCTTTCGTTCAAGAACGGATCTGGGTTCGTCTTCGCATCCGGCCGCTTCAAAGAGAAGGGATTGGAAAACGGAACGGTCGCGGGAAAGGCGTTCATTGACGGATTGTCCGCGCGCATCAATGACACGCTGACGTTTTCCACGGGGAAAATCCTTTCAGAAATCCGGGCGGATCTGGACTGGCGGTTTCAGCCGGCGACGGGGCGTGGTTCGGGTACAATCACGGATCTATTCGGAGGACGGGCCGCCCTGACCCTGAATTGGAACACCCCGAGCGGGGAAGCGTTCGACCCCGGCCGGCTCAATCTCATGAGCGAATTGCGCGTGGATTCGCTTGATACGGGCCGTCTACCCAATGCGCCGAAAAATTTGAAAGGCTTTTTTCATGGCCTGGTCACGCTGAAAACAAACGGCCTTGAGAATATGCGCCTCACGGCCGCCATAAAAACAAAGGGGGTCCGTTACACCTTCGAAGGGAAACCGGATACCACGCCCCCTTTCATGGTGCAAGGAATGGCCCTGGGCGGGATGAAAAAACCCTACCATACGATCAGTCTGGACACCTTGCTCTTGCGCTGCGAGGATTTTTTTCTGGCAAGGGGATCCGGCAAGGCCGATTTGAAGAACGCCGAATACCAATTGTCGATCCGTTCCGCCAGGCTGGAAAATGCGCCGCTTGTGCGGTTTTTCCCGAAACGTCTTTCCGGGGAATCCATGAAGGGACTCAGGCTTTCCGGAGGCGAAATTCTGACCGCCATGCTGCGTGTCAGGGGAAGCGGCAAAAATGCCGGCTCGGCCGTGGAGGGCAGATTGGTCGTCGCGGAGGCAGGCATGGCCATTCCCGAACAGGCCGTCGGTGTGGAGGGGGTGGAAGGCGAAATCGGTTTTCAGGGAGACCTGAACACCATACGGGGGAACGGCTCGCTTCTGGTACGGTCCATATTTCTTGACCAGATGCGCAACAAACCGATTGAAAACTCATGGATCGGTTTCAAGGCGGAGGCGAAGCTGCCCGACAGCGTGCGGATCGGCGACGGCTTTATTGAAGTGCCTTCTCTGTTTACAAAAGGCCGTTTTTCATTCGGTCTCGGCCGGACCGAGGCGGCGAAGCCCCGCATGAACATGTCTTTCGACGCCGCATTCCAGTCGCCGGATTCGCTGGAAATCGTACGGGGAGTGACGATTCTGGGAGAAGCCCGAGGCTCCATTCAACTGAACTCGCTCGACCGGCGGTTCCGCCTGTCGGGCACGATCAGGAGCGATTCATTGAGCGTTTTTCAGCGGAATATCGTGGAAGTGAAAAACATCACATGCCGTGTACCGATCGACCTGATCTATGACGCGGGAACGGCCCGACTGGTGAGAAGCGTTTCACCGCCCCGGTTGACATGGACGGCCTATGAAACGGACCGCGAGCGCCTGAGAGAGTCTGAAACCGGCCTGGAGACTGTTCGCATCGAAAAAGTGGTTGTGGAGGGATATTCCATCGGCCACATCGTTCTCGATCTGACGGTTCGCGATGCCCTGGTGGATGTTCCCTATTTCAGCGCCGATCTGCTGGGAGGCAATATCGGGGGAAGCATGCGGATCGATCCGAAATCGGGCCTGCCGCAGGACGTGACGTACGCCGTTCGCGCACAGGCATCGCGCATCAATTCGGCCATGCTGAGGGGAATGGAAATCCCGCCGGGCCAGGAAACGGAATTGGACGCTTCATTGTGGTTCACGGGCAGGGGCCTGGATATGAATAAACCGGAATGGGAGGGCTCTTTCCACATCACGCAAATCGGCCCCCAATTCGCGGGCACGCTTTTGCAGCAAATGGATCCCCAGGGAAGCGACCGCTCCATACGATTGACGCGCAGGCTGCTCAGCGCGGGATGGAAACCGAAGCTGTTTTCATTCGAACTCAGGCACGGATATGTCTACCCGTCCCTGATGCTGGCGCAGCCCTGGTTCTTCCCCCTGAGGATACCGGACAAGGTGGAATATGGCAGGCTTCCCCTTGAATTTTTCCTTAAACAGAAAAACATGTTCCAATTGAAATAAACCGTGGAGGCCAAAAATATGAAGCCGTTGCATTCAAGGATAGTCCTGGCGGCCGTCCTTCTTCTGCTGTCGGGAGGCTGCAGCATCAAGCCGCCTGAGGTGAGGCTCACGGGTGAAAAAACCGCCCTTGAGAGGGAAATCATCGGCACGTACCATCAAATGGCTGAAGACACATGGATGGTGGCCTCTACCCGTTCCGTAGCAGACCGGCCTCGGTCCGTCATGTCCGCCGAAAAGAAGAAAGTGCTCGAGGCTTTGCAGCAGCAGGCCTTCAACAGGGACGATGTCGAGGAATTCAAGAAAAAGGCCTATGTCGGTGAAGACAACCAGGGGTTGCTGATTCTCATGTCCGGGGATGGGGTCCAGGCCGGGTCCGGGAACAGGGATTTGATCGCAGTCAAAAAGAAGGAGATGGCCGATCCCGAAGAAAAGGAACTGGTGCAAGACATTCTCCAGGAGGAAAACCTGTGCCGTCAGGTGGTGATGGAACGCGTGGTGGAGCTGAACGAAGCGTTGAAGAAAGCCGTATCGAAGGACGTACTGGCGGTATTCGCTAAAATGTACCAGGACAATTCACCCAAAGGAACATGGATACAAAATTCTGCCGGTATCTGGGTGAAAAAGGAAGATGTCAAGCAGTAGTGAAATGGAGAAATGACCGGAATTCGGAAATCAGAACACGGAAGACCATGTCCCAAGCGAATAAAATATTACACATTCTAAACGTTTCTTTGCTTTTTCTGATACCGGCAGCATTTTTACCGTGCCAGGAATTGCCGGAAATCGTCCAGGTCACGACGCATCCATCGCCGGACTATGCCCCGGCCGTTTCACCGGACGGTAAATGGATGGCTTCGGTTTCGGAACGTTCCGGAAATCCCGATATCTGGATTAAAAGGCTGCCGCGGGGAGTGTCCACGCAGGTTACGCTGCATCCGTCCGACGATACGGAACCGGCCTGGTCTCCCGATTCGAAAAAGCTCGTCTTCGTTTCAAAAAGAAGAGACGCGGCGGGCGACTTGTGGCTTGTCAAATTGGACATGCGAAGAGACGGCATTCCGCAGGGCGATCCCGTCCAACTGACGCGATACCTCGGTTCCGACCGCAGCCCCTCTTTTTCACCCGATGGGGAGAAAATCGTGTTCGTTTCCAACCGCAGCGGACGTCCGAATCTGTGGACCTTCGAATTATCGTCCGGCAGGGAAACGGCCCTGACCCACGGTGGCGGCGCGGAACCCTGCTGGTCGCCCGACGGAAACCGGATATTGTTCACGTCCTTCGAAACGGAGCCCGACGGGGATCTGGCGGCGATCGATCTGCGGTTGAAGGAACCGTTCAAATTCCATTCCGTCACCCGGGGAAGTGCCATGGATGGACAGGGCAGGTGGTCTCCCGACGGCAAGAAAGTGGCGTTCCGCCGGTTTGCCGACGACACCGACGGAGACGGCGCCGTCACGCT
>JBFZEN010000415.1:0-3969 GCA_041306805.1 bacterium | reverse complement strand
TCGATCTCTGCAACTCCATGGACAATCAGATGACCGGCTGGAATGTACGGCACCTCATCGACAGCTGCGTCGTCGCTCAAAACGGGAAAACACCCATCGACCCGGCCCGAACCGAATTGATGACCAGGATCAGCCCCGATGACCCTCGATTGCAGGGCGTTCTCGGGCAGTATGGCGACGAACGAGGGGGAACCATAGGCATCGAGCGCGGCAAAGACCGGATCATTTTTCGGGCGGCCCCCGATGAATTCTACGGGCTCGAATTTTATAACGACAACGGCGAGTTGGCCGGTATGCTTGGTTCGGTCATGGAGGTTCGTTTTCTGCCGCCGTACGCCGACAAACACGGCTCCCTGTATCTGGTCGACCGCCGTATCGGGAGCGGCGTCGCATTCCAGACGTTCGATTTCAATTACGCCTTCGATGATACCTTGGGTCCGAACAAGCCGGAATGGTCAAAATATCTGGGTGAATATCAGGTGCTGAAATACGGCGTTCCTTCCCGATACACCGGAACCGTATCGGTCAAGCACGGCTATCTGTATTACAACGACTGCAGGTGTGAGGAATTCCAGCCGGGGTTGTTCTTTCTCTACGATGGCGAGGCGCTTGATTTCAGGTCCAACCCGCCCACGTTTGGAGGGATCGTGCTGAATAAAAAGTAGAAAACCCAGGAGTTGTCCAAAAAAAATAGCCTTGGGGTTTCATCCCAAGGCTATTTTTTTTAGACTTCAGGATTTCACAGCCGCCCGTTGTCCACCGCCAGGGCGAGTTTGGCGGCGATCTGGTTCACCGCCTTGCGCGTGGCCATGCCGATCGTGGTTTCGTCGAACCCGGCTGTGCCGAACTCGAACGTCAGGGCCACGCCCTGCGTGGTCGTGCTCGAGGCGCCGATGCCCGTGGCGCCGGCGATGACGGCCGAGGTCGCCGCATCCACCATGCGGGCGTCGACGACCACCCGTGTGGTGATTGTTTTCTTGCCGGCCACTCCCACAAAAGACGAAGTTTTCCGGATGCCGAACTCGCTGACGTCGCCGATCACCACGGCCCCGGCCCCGAGCATTCTTCCGGCTTCGGCCGCCGTCTCGGCGGTGACAATACCGGCCTGCCCCAGCTTCTGCTCGTCAAGGATCTTCCGGAGCGCCTGTTCGTTTCGTTCCACCACGATGAAGCGGCCCGAGTTCGCCAGGGCGGTGACAAGCATGTTGGACACTCCCCTGCCGATCCGGGGATCGTCGTACTCGGTTTTGTTGTTCAGGTCCAGGACGGCGATGATCTTCTTTTCACCGTAATAGGGCTGAAGATTCAGGTTCAGATCCGCGGATTCGTCCTCGGGCGGCGGGGTGGACATCTGCGACGCGCATGCGAGCGCCAGCGTGCCCATGAGAATCAGAATGGTCTTTTTCGAAGACATGGAGTCCTCCCAACGATTCAGGGTTCAGGATCGGCTCAGTGCAGTCTCGGCCCGAAGGTCGTGCCGCTGTAATGCTTGCCCGTTTCATGTTTGATGCTGAAATTGATCATCAGCATCCCCTCGGACATTCCCTTGATCTGGGATAGGACGGTTCCCATGCTGATCTTCCATTCCGGCGCATTCCGGAAGGGACGGAGATCGATGTCGACCCCCCAATCGGTTCTCGTGTATTTGTAATCGTAATTGTACTCGGAGGATCCGTATTCGGACTCGGCTTCCATCTTCATGGTCACCGAGCCGGCGGCATACCGGTAGAACGGCACCAGGGAGAAAAAAAACGCCAGGGGAATGTCCGCGGCCGCGCCGCCGGAAAGGCCGTAGTCGAGCATCAGGGCGGTGGATTCATAACCGCTGTCGAAAAAATCCGGAATTTTGTAGTAGCTTCCCAGCAGACTGCCCCCCCCGAACAGGGCAAGGGTCATCTTTTTCTGGATGATTTCCCCGGCGATGTCCTTCTTTTCGCCCCTGAGGAGATCCAGCACGAAAGTCACGCCCCCGCCGAAGGAATGCGCGTTCATCTTTTCCGTGTCGCCGCTCGTCGGATCCTCGATGGGGATGTTGAGAAGCAGGTAGCTGAAATTGACGATGCTCCCGAAGCCGTCCCACGTGCCCTTGGCGATGTCGATGTTCGCGCCGTATCCGCGGATGGGTTCATCCGTTCCCATTTCTTCAGGCATGTCGACCTGGAGGTAGAGGCCCGTCAGGGTGAACTGGCCGGCTCCTTTGAAAAAATCGAGGCAGGAGATGGGAGGGGGGGTGAGCTTGATTTCAGACTTTTCGTCGTCGTCGTCCTGGGCGAAGACGGGGCAGAGGGCAAGCGTTGCCAGGATCAGTGCGGCGAAGAACTTTTTCATGTCTGGCCTCTTTGTCAAACGGATTGTTCCGGATTAAATGGTTTTCGAAAGATATTTCCCTGTTTGCCGGAGAGTGTACGGGATCAGGTTCACGTTCGAAAAAGAAAACAATGTGTGGGATCCTGCAACAATGATTGGATGCCGGTTCTGCTGCTCGGGAAAGTGTAATAAAACTTGGGCCAAAATGCAACCGGAAAGTGATGGATTCGAAAGCCGAAAAAGAACAGGGGGATTTTGAAACCTATTTGTTTTATTTCCGTAGACAAATATGGTATCAGTGAAGCACGTTCACGATCATGTTGATCGAAAGGGGATCAAATGAACATGATGCTTCTGTCGCGTGCCGAGGAAATCGTTCTTCTCGCCGTCTGGCAGCTGCAGGAGAACGCCTACGGCGTTTCGATCCGCGAACGCATCAAAGGGACGACGGGCCAGGAGTGGTCGATCGGCGCGATCTACGCTCCGCTGCACCGGCTGCAGAACAAGGGACTTGTGGATTCCGTCGAGGGAGAACCCGTGGCCGAACGCGGGGGGCGGAGGAAAATCTTCTACAGGGTGACCGAGGAAGGGAAGCACGACATGGCGGAGAGCCGCCGCATGCACGAGTCCATCTGGCGCGACGCGCCTTCGTTGGGATTGGAGAAGGCATGAGCCGGAAGAGGAATACAAATGGCCGGGAAGCGGATCGGGCGGCAAACAGGCGCCGGCCCTGGCCGCCGGCGTCGTGGCTGCTCGAACGGATGATCAGCCGGGACATTCGCGAGTCCGCCATGGGGGATTTCGAGGAAATGTACTCTTCGCTCGCCCAAAGAGAGGGCCGGGTCAGGGCGGGCCTGTGGTACGGACGGCAAATCGTGAAATCCTTTCCGTCTTTTCTTCTGGACAACGCGGTTGGGGGGCTGGGTATGCTGCGAAACCATCTGAAGATCGCCCTGCGGAACATGAAGCGGCACATGGGATATTCGATCGTCAACATCTCGGGGTTGTCCGTAGGCATGGCCTGCTTCATCCTTATCGCGCTTTGGATCCACGGCGAGACGCATTATGACGCCTTCCACGAGAACGCCGGCCGGATCTTCATGCTGATTTCGCACAAGGCCGACGACCCGGCCGATCCGGGAGTTCCAAGCATCCCGTATCTTCTGCCGCAGATTCTTAAAACGGACTATCCCGAGATCGAGGAAACGGTCCGGGTCCGTGACAAGGCCTATCCGAGCGCCGTCCGCTGGGAATCGAAGTCGTTCTACGAAAACCGGTTCATGTACGCCGACGCGTCGTTCTTCACCGTGTTCGGTTACCGCTTCCTCCAGGGCGATCCGGCGACGGCCCTGGCTGATCCGATCTCGGTCGTGCTCACCCGGACCGCCGCGGACAAGTATTTCGGCGCCGGCAATCCCATGGGAAAAATCCTGCGCTGGAACGAGACCGAGAACCTCCGCGTCACGGGCGTGATTGAAGATGTTCCTGTCCGGTCCCATCTCAAGTTCGATTTCATGGCGTCCCTCGATCTGGTCGGAAGGGAAAGGCTTTCCACGTGGGTTCGGGATGCGGCCGCTTATGTCCTGCTTCGCGCAGGATGCTCCAGCGACGAAGTGGAGCGGAAAATTTCGGGCGTCGTCGGGGAACACCGTCCCGAGGACA
>JBFZEN010000414.1:0-3377 GCA_041306805.1 bacterium | reverse complement strand
AGGATCTTCGATCTTCGCGATCAGTCGAAGGTTGGGGTAAGGTCCTTTACCGGCAAGTTTTCCATGGTACGCCGCGCTCAACATGGCGCTGGATGTCACGCCAAAATCCACCCGCGCGTCGATCCGCTCGGTCACGCCATCCTTGAGATTGATTTCATCTAGCGGCGGGGGGAAATCATGCTCGGAGACCAGATAGGGTCCGTAAAACCGATTGCAGTTGCGGCAAAGAAGGATGGAATAACCGTACGGCGCCATCGATTCCCGGACGAAATCGCCCAGCTCACCCCAGGGGCATCCGCATTCACAGGCCGAGGCCATGACCGGCCGTTTCACATCCCAGCCTGTTTGGCCGACGTCAAGGTTTCGCTGGGCCAAAAGCGAAATCGCCGACAGCATCGGCACGGCCAACATCATCATGGGCGGTAAGCCGTCGCGCTTTAAAGATCGTCTCAAGGGTGACGTTTGAATGATCCTTTCACGCATACCGAAGATCCCACATTCACGGAACAATGGATGAATTCGCCGTTCATGGTTCCGCCGTGACGACGATTCGTCGATAGGCGAACAACGGCGGCTCACCGTCGTCCTTGGCTAGCAGAATGACGTGCGCTGTTCCCGCTTTTCCAGCCGGAAGCTTGACCTCCGTATCGAATCCGTCAGCCCGTGTCAGCGAGACGTCCGCCAAGGTTCCGGCTTCTCGGTAGCTCCACCAGGAAACCGTCACGTTCTGGCCGTCGTCGCCCGGGTCGGTTCCTTCGGCAGTGAGCTTAACGGTCGAACCAGACTTGGCCGATATCATGACCACGCCTGTGGAGCGGTCGCCGTTGAGCGCGGGCCGCGGGTTGTGGTTCGCCTTCCTGAAATCGTCCGCCACGCACCAGTCCATGCGGCCGGCGAAGTCGTTTTGAAACGCTTCCCGCCAGCGCCAGACGGTCGCCTGGTTGGAGGTTTCGGCCCTGCCCGGCTCGACCTCGACCCGGTCGCGGGTGTCCGCGATGTCGGTCCAGATGGGCCGCGTTTCGCCGGCCGGCTGGAAAAGCGCGTACCGTCCGCCCCAGCCTCCGTACGCCGGACTGACGTCCCAGCCGAGCCCGCGGTCGATCAGCCCCAGAAAGCTCGGCGTGTCGCCTTCCATGATATACTGGAGCCGTGGATACAGCGCGCCGAGCGGGCCGTGGTTCTGGATGACGTTGGGCTCGAGCCACGGGTTGTCCACCAGGTCGAAACGATAGCCGCGTGCGGCTTGGTCGCCTCGGCCTCCGGAAATGCCCGTCCAGGTGGCGCGGAAATATTCCTGATAGCTGGCCGGGTTGGACGGCGTGACGATGTAGAAGAGGCCCGGGAATTCGCGCCGGATCCACGCCCCGGAATCGTCCTGGTCCGAAATGGCGTAGACGCGAAGTTTGGCGACGAACCGGTCGACTTCGGCCGTCGACCGGGCGGCGCGCACATCCCAGAGCGCCTGCGCCAGCGTGTTCGGCCCTCCCCAGACGGCCACCCAAAGCGGCCGGTCATCCGCACGGTCGGCCGCTTCGATGATCCGCCGCGAACCGCCCGTGCTTTTCCCAGGACCGACGGCGGCCATGCCGTAACCGGGCTGCCCGGTTGTCGTGACCGCCAGCAGATGTTCCACGGGCGGAAAATCGGGGGAATGATTTGACAGGTTCGTCCTTACTTGAGCGAATGCCGCCAGATCGCGCCGGATGAGATCCTCGCGCGGGTTTCGCCTCAACCAGGCCGAGGTACCGGCGATCAGGCCTTCGATGTGGAACTGGTCCGAGTAGACCAGCAGCCGGACGAGCGACTCCTCGTCGTCCGGTTCGTTGGAGAGGTCGGTCAGAACGATCAAACTCGGTTTGACGTGCGGAATGATCCGGAGGCGGTCCTGCGCCTGAACGGAGAATCCGGCCGACAGACTCAACAAAAGCGGAAGCAGCAGTTTAGTGCCTTTTACTTCAAACCGTGTTTTCATGTCCACCTGAACCTTTTTGGTTGTGCGCGTCCGGGGCTATTTCGCCCAAGCCTCTCCCTCCGGCGACCGGCGCCACTTGAAATAGGCGTCAAGGACTTGGAGCGATTCGGCGCTGGGCACCGGTCCCGTGTGCGGCGTCCGGCCGAAGACCATGACCACGGGATTCTTGTCGCTGAAGGCAGGCCAGGAGGGAACGCCTTTGCCGTTGGGGTCGCCGAATTTGGCGAAGTTCGTCCAATACATCGCCATGGCCTCTGAAATTTCGAAGTCCGTTTTCGTGATCATAGAATCCGAGGCGTTGAGATGCTGGAAAACGTAGGCCACGTCCTGGCCGTGCGTCGAGCCGTATCCGGACTTGGGGGAACCTTCCGGGTAATCCGGATGTTGATCGAAATAGTAGTAAAACGCTTTGGATTTTCCAAGCTTCGATTGCAGCCGGGCCCAGCTCCACGTATGCCAGCCGAACGCCGCGTCGCGGGCCAGGTCGCGCGCGGTTTTAGGGACCTTGGTCGAATCGACGGGATACGCCTTGATAAGCTCGTCGGCAAACTTTCCGTAGCGTGTCTTGACACCAGCGATATATTCCCCGGGTGTTTTTTCTCGTGAAAAACTGGCGCCTTCATCGGAATTGTATCCCACGAGAATCGGCGTGTCATTGAACCGTCCGGCCTCATAAAGCTTGTATTGGTCGTCGGGAATCACCCATCCGTCGATGATCGGCCAAGCCATGCCCTTGCCAAATCCGCCCTTGGGTAGGCTGTCAGCAGGAATACTCCGCAGCTCCGCAAGGGATGAAGCCCCTGCACTCTTGGCGTATGCCTCCCCCTCACATTCCGCATCCGCCAGGCGTTTCATATTCTCACCAGGAAAGGCAGTGGGTCGCGACGGTCCGAACGATCCGCCGCTTTGCGAAACGGCGCCGCGGAACAGTCCCCTGGCCAGCGGCGACGCGCACAGCATGCTGACCGCGATTCCCCCGGCTGATTCGCCGAAAATGGTCACCTTCTTTGGGTCACCGCCGAACGCGGCAATATTCTTCTGCACCCATTGGAGGCCTGCGATCATGTCGAGAAGGCCGTAATTCCCCGAAACACGATTCGGACTTTCCGCGCTTAATTCCGGATGCGCCAGAAATCCGAGCCGGCCGACGCGGTAAGCGATGCTGACCAGCACCACGCCTTTCTTGGCAAGATTCTCCCCGCTGTAATTCGGTTCGGAGGTGGACCCTCCGTTGAAGCCGCCGCCGTAGATCCAGACGAGCACTGGGATGCGGTCGCCCGAGGATGTCGCCGGCGTCCAGACATTCAGGTACAGGCAGTCCTCGCTCTTTCCCGACGGAGCACCCCAGGCCTGAACGGGTCCGGGAGCGAACTTGTCAGCCGGCAATACACCCTCCCATTTCGAG
>JBFZEN010000413.1:0-3195 GCA_041306805.1 bacterium | reverse complement strand
GGACGTTTTTTTCCACGGCCGCAGGATCGAGATCGAAGGCGGCCGTGAAGGCGCCGAGGTCTCCCGCGATGCGGCTGAAAACGCCCGCATTGGCTCCGAGATCCCACACGCGGGCCGGCTTGAGTTCCTGCAGCCATTCCTTCACGATTTCCTGTTTGTGCCGGAAGGCTTCGTCCGAATAGTGGATGTCTTCATAATAGCCGCCCCATTCGGTTTCGGCCGGGCGCCGGCGGAGCTTTTTCACGGCTGAGGCCAGGTGGTCAGCCAGCGCCTTCAGCGCGACCAAAGTCATTTTCCGGGACGGCCGTGCCGGCGCCCTGTCGGCGTAGCGTTTCTGGCTTCGGGCGTGCATGTGAATGTGGGTCAACAAGGTCAGGCGGAAACGCGAGGAACGCGGCAGAAGCGATGCGGCCAGATCGAGGGGGATGCCGTCCATATATATTCTCGACAGCTGCCCCAGCCGGACATCCGTGCACGCCATGAGGGCCAGGGGCGCCAGAAAGTGCTGGCAGAACTGCCTGTAGGCGGTCCAGGGCTCGCCTTTTCTCAGCCGTTCGAACGACAGGGTGTCGATGAGCACCGGATTCACGCCGCGGAACTGGATGTTGTATGCGCTCGCGTCTTTCAGCGTCATGCCGTATTCCAGCGCGCGGGCCTGGATGCGCAGCGTGAGAAGGGCCGCGTCTTTCAGCTGGCTGAAACACCATTCGTACGGATAGGAGATGAAGGGAACCGGTTCGGGTTTGATGATTTTAAACGCGCCTTCGGGGAGGGCGACGGGCGGTTCGACTTCCTCGTGCGGAACCATCCATCGGGCGGTTGTGAGGTTCTGATACAGCCCCGATTGGATCAGGTGAAGGTATTCTTCTTCGTACGGGGAATTGATCTGACGGTACAGCACGCCGTCGCGGGTGAAGAGAAAACCGCTCGGGTCCCTGAAGGAACCGGGCAATCGGTCAATCGGCATCGTCCGCCTTGTCCTTGTCTTTCGGCTTGAACAGGCCGGCCACGGCTTTTTTCAGCCTGGACCAGTATATTTTAATGGCAAATCCGGCCGCCAGCAGCGCGCCGATCAGAAGCTGAAAAAAATAACTTCCCGTTCCCGGATCGATGTAGGCATGCGCATTTTCATGGAAGAAAACGAGGGACATGAACAGAAGAATGACTCGGGTCGACGCTTTCATGGGAGGCTTTCCAAGTTATAATTCAACGATTTTTCGAAAAACAGGGAAATTTAAAGTAAATATAAATTTCCTTATTGTCAAGGTCATAATGCCCCCGCGGCGGTTGCGTTTTGAACCGATGACATAAAAAGATCGGATATTATTTTGAAATATCAGATTTTTGTGCTATCTTTCATGTTATTCAATAGATTATCATGGCCGATCCTATGACGATGAAACAGATAAAAACAACCTTGAAGAAACACGGGTCCGTCTGGGCCGCGCTTTTTCTCTCGGCCCTGCTGACCGTATTGGTATGCGTGACGACGCCCCCGCTCGGCACCGGCCATCCCGCTTTCACCGATTCCCATGCCTATCCTTATGACCTGCACAAGTACCTCTACATGGCCGACCATCCATTCTCGTTGCGTATCGCCCCATTCTGCTACCGCATTCTGACGCCGCTGGTCGTCAGCCTGATGCCGGCGGAGCGATTCACGGCGTTCTACGGTCTGACCGCGGCCTCGCTGATCGCCGCCGGTGTGCTGATGTTTCTTGTTCTGCGCGCCCTGAGATTCAACCGGGCCTGCTCTCTTCTGGGCATGCTGGTCTTCTACGCGGCGGGCTATGTGGTCAAGTTCAACCTGTTCGCCGTATGGCATGTGGACGCATTTTCGTACGTGTTCGCATTGCTGGGTTTCTGGTTCGCCCTCAAGAACAGGCCGGTCTGGCTGGCCGCCACGCTGCTTGTCGGAATGCTGGCCAAAGAATCCGTTCTGTTCATTCTGCCGCTGTACTATTCGTTCCGCGCCGGCCGCCTTTTCGACGGACGCCTGCTGCTGAAGACACTGCTCATCGGACTGCCGGCCCTGACCCTGTACGCCGGCATGCGGCTGGTTTTTCCCCCCCTCAACCAGGACGAGGCCTATCTCCGCACCATCCCCTACGAGGTTTCGGTCGTTCACGTCATTTCGGACGATCCGGCGGTGAACCGGACCCATGAACCCGCAAAACTGCTGCGCGAAATCGGGTTGAAGCGTTTTCAGGAGATGTCCGCCGCGAACCTGAAACGGATCCTGTTCGGCGTCTGGGGGGCGATGCTGTTCGTGGTTCTGGCCGCGCCGAGGGATAACTTGAGGCTGCTGGTCCGGGGCGGGCCTTACCTTTTTCTGGTGTATGCGCAGCTGCTTTTCGGATCGAATACCGAGCGGCTTCTGGCGATTTCCTTTCCGGTGGCCGTTCCCATGATCGTCGCCGGTTTTCGCCGGATCGGTTCGACGTTGCGCGTCCATCCGGCGTGGCTGTTCCTGCCGCCGGCCGCTTATTTCATCATGGGGACGGGGCTGCGGTCCGATCGGGGATTCTCTCCCGAACCGAGAATCCAGGCGGCTGTTCTGCTGCTATGGTTCATCCTCCTCTTCGCGGCCGCGGACCTGTTCCGCCCGTCGCGCGCATCCTCCTCTTAACCATCCGGCCGGTGTCCATGAAGGAAAAGTCGTACAACATCGTCCGCAACCTCCTCTATTCGGCCGCATCCACTTCCACGGCTTTCCTCCTTTTTATTTTGATGTCGTTCGTGGGCCGGTATCTCGGCGAGACGGGATACGGCACGTTCATGGTGGCGCTGGCGTTCACCACCATATTCGAAATGTTCACCGACTTCGGCCTGCGCGACATCAGCGTGCGGAACGTCTCGCAGGACAAGAGCATGACGGAGTCGTACATCGGAAACCTGCTTGCATGGAAGACCATCCTCTCGGCCGCCGTGTATGCCGTACTGCTCGTGGTGGTCCATCTGATGCACTACGATTCGACCACGCGGCTGGCCGTGGCCATTCTCGGGCCGTCGTCCTTTTTGAAGAACATGAAGTACACGGTCCGCCTCTTCTTCCAGGTCTCGGACCGGTTCGGATGGGACACGGTTCTGGTCGTGATCGAACGGGTGCTCCTTCTGGGCGTGGGGCTGGCCGTATTGAGCCGGTGGCGCGCGCTGATTCCCTTCACCATCGCCTTCACGTCCGTGCGGTTTCTC
>JBFZEN010000412.1:0-7294 GCA_041306805.1 bacterium | reverse complement strand
CTTTGAAGGATACAACGGTGACTGGCATTTGAATTCGTTTTTTCCGGCGGAGGCCGGCGGATCCATCCAAAATGGCGAATATGCCGTTTCGATTGACCATGGCGGCACGAATGCCTGGGATGTGCATTTGGGACAATCCAATATTTCGTTGGAAAACGGCAAAGAATACACCCTGTCTTTTGACGCCCATGCCGCGGAAGCCAGGACCATTTCCGTGGTTGTCGGTAAAAATTCCGATCCATGGACGGTCTATGGAGGCAGTCAGATCTTTTCTCTAACGGCGGCCAAACAGGCCTACGCCCGCTCGTTTATTATGGCGGAACCCTCTGATCACCAGGCTCGTTTCGGCTTTGATGTCGGAGCATCCGCGGGTGATGTTTTCTTTGATAACGTGTTTTTGAGCGCGGGCAAGGCGTCCACCATGGCCAGCCGCAAGATGGATTCGGTTCAGGAGTTTTTTAAACTATATCAGAATTACCCAAATCCATCAAATCCAGCCACCACGATCATATACCGTTTGGCCGAATCGAGCGCCGTTTCCTTGAAAATATTCAATGGGCTGGGACAGGAGACAGCCACTTTGGTCGATGCTTTTCAGGAAACCGGTGAATATGAAATGATATGGACGCCGGCAGGATTGCCGAGCGGAAACTATTTCTGCAGGCTGCAAGCCGGCGATTTTTCAGAGACGAAAAAGGTGTTGCTGAAAAAATAGCATTGATCGGCAACATAAAATGGATTGTTCATATGCCAACCAAGAGACGACTGTTTGTTTGAAATAAAAAAAATCGCCATGATCACCCGGGAGGCTGCCGCATGAACGCACTTTTGATCTATCCCGAGTTTCCGGACACGTTCTGGAGCTTCAAGCACGCCTTGCCCTTCATCCGCAAGAAAGCCTCGCTTCCGCCGGCCCGGGGCATTCCCGCCGGCCGTTACCCTTGCAGTCCACGGTTACCATTTCCGCAGGGTCTATGAACTGCACATCGGCTGAACGGGATCATTCAGGAGAGCCATCGATGAAGAAATACACGGGGTTGTGGATCGACCACAGAAAAGCCATCGTGGTGACTGTCACGGACGGAGTGGAAGAGAAAAAAACCATCCCGTCGGATGTCGGGAAGCACGTCCGGTTTTCAGGCGGTCATGGGGGAGATCCGGCGGAGGACAGGCAGGACAGGCGTTTCGCCAACATCCTCAATCGATACTACGACGACGTCATATCGGCCATCCGTTACTCCGATTCCGTTCTGGTTTTCGGTCCCGGTGAAGCGAAGGGCGAGATCAAAAAGCGCCTGAAGAACAAGAACTTCACAGGGCGCATCTGCAGCACGGAGACGGCCGACAAAATGACAGACAGGCAGATTTCGGCTAAAATACGGCGGCACGTTCTCAAATTCCATGCTTCCGGGAAGGGTGTTTCAAAAACGGACCATTGAATCGAGGGATACCATGAACCACGACAAAAAGACGATCGGGAAGACGGCCGGTCCCGGGCTGCTGGCATCCGAGCCGGACGTTTTCCACGGAGAAGAACATGAACACGAGGAACAAAACCAATCCCATCGGGGCAGGCGGTTTCCCAGCACGGGAACCGGGAGAAGGGGATAACGGATTCAATCCATCGGGCATTTGTACGAATCGCTTTACGGCTCGAAGGAGATCGGGGACATCCGGCGTGACACTGACATCGAACGGTTCCCGGTGGTCCGGTTATTCCGTTGGAAAGCAGGGGATTTGCCTGAAGCTGTTTCTGAAAGAGATGCGCATTGACGTGAAGACGGCGGTTTTGAAAATGTCTGCGGCAACGGCGCCTTGTTCCGAATTCATTTCCGGCTTTAAACGCGTCATGTCCATGAAAGGAGGATGGTTTGGCAAAGACGAGTTATCAGAATCAGAAACGCCAGAAAGAGATGATCAAAAAGAAGAAAAAGGAAGAAAAAAAACTGCGTAAGCTCGAAAGAAACGGCAATACGCCCCAAAGCAGTCCGGATTTGTTGCACAATCCGGGCGGAAATGCGTGAATGCCGCCCCCTTCGGAAGAGCCGTTGAACTCCGAAGGGCCCGGGCGGCCACACGCCTGTTTCGTCGGGAAACAGAACTCATCCAACGCCGATGCCGAAGGTCGGCCATATCAAGAAAAGAGGTCATGATGTCAGGTCAAAGGATTCCAGGTACGGTGAAGTGGTTCAATGAGGGCAAGGGATTCGGCTTTATTGAACAGGAAAGCGGAGCGGACGTGTTTGTGCATCACAGCTCGATTCAGGGCGAGGGCGTCAAATCGCTGCAGGTGGGCCAGAAGGTCACGATGGAGGTGACACAGGGCGATAAGGGGCTCAAAGCGGAAAACGTCTTGGCGGCCTGAAAATGAAGCCGGAGAACCGTCAAACCGACCGTATTTTGGCTGCGGGTGACCCGTTCTCCGGCTTACTTTTCTTCATGAAATCGCCGCCGGGGACATTGGTGCGGAGTCCTACGAGAACTCATGACGGCGGCGTGTGAGAAAACGGCTGGGATGCGCAGCAGCTGAGGCAATCGTTGGTTTTCGGGGTGACGACCGTCGTGGATATGGGTATGGACGTCGAAACCATGGCAAAAATCAAAAAACAGCAATTGTCGGGAAAAGCCGTTGAACTGGCGAGTCTGGTTTCGTCAGGATCATTGGTGACCGCACCGGGCGGCCACGGCACTGAATATGGAATACCCTTTCCGACCATCAAAAAGCCGGAGGAAGCACAGGCTTTTGTGGATGACCGGATTGCCGAAGGCTCGGATTTTATCAAAATTATATACGACGACGGCCTTGCGCATCTGTTTTGCGACGATGCCTTCGATCAGGAATTCGGCGGCCTCGCTGCCCGGCACAAGGTATTCGTGATACCCATATTCGCCGTTCTTGAAAACGTCAGCGGAACTTCGGGTGCGCCCGAATTGATTGAAGATACTTTTTTATCACCCTACCTCAAGCCGGCGGACATCATCAGCTTAAAACAGACACTTGCTTTTGGTCAACGGCGATCCGACAAAAGACATCAAGGCAACACGTGATATAGCGGTGGTTTGGAAAAATGGGGTTCAAGCGGATCGAAAAACGGTTCGGGAGGCGATTGCGAAGGAAAAAGCGGCTGCGGAATCTCAAAAAGGCGCTCCCCCACCCGCAGGTTCGGAATCCGGTTTGATCAGTGATTTTGAAGGGGAACGGATCACCGCCCATTTTGGAGCAGGCTGGAGTGTTTCCACGGATGCCATGATGGGCGGAAAATCAACAGCCGAATTCCGGGTGGCGGAAGGCGGCGCGCTGGGAAGCAAAGGATCCATGTGGATTACGGGCAATATTGTGCCGGGAAGTCCGGGTTCGTGGGCAGGGGCGTTTTTTTCGCCGGGCTCAACCGCGATGGCTCCCGTAAACCTGTCATCGAAGAAGGCCGTCCGTTTTTGGGTCAAAGGGGACGGAAAAACGTATTTGATCATGATTTTTACCCAAAGCCTGGGTTATATGCCGTCCATCCAAAGCTTTTCAGCCGGATCGGACTGGTAACAAATGACATTTCCGTTCGAAAAATTCAATACGGATGCCCATGACCTTATGGGGATATTTTTCGGCGGCGGATCAGCGCCGGGTGAATTTGCCTTCTGCATCGATGACGTCAGGTTGGAAACGGCTTTGACAGATTCCGGGAATTAATTCAAGGGCGAATAACGGGGAAAAACTGAAAGAAACCTGAAGAGGATATTAAAAGGAATGACCGGGATCAGGTCCTCATGGAGGACGATAACGTTGTGTATCATATAGATCCGAACCCATCAGGAGGTCTGTCATGAAATGGACGCGTATTTATCTTCTTGGTTATGTGATTTTGATCGGCGGCCTTCTCGCCGCGCTCTGGAAATTGGGTGTGCTGGCCAGAATCGGCGCGATTTGGACCTTAATCGGAATCGTTATCGCGATCGGTATCGGCATCATGCTCGCGGTTTCCGGCAGCGGCAGCAAAGCAAATAGCTGACCTGGAAAATTCACACCCGTGGAAAATAAAACAGTGAATAACCTGTTGTTCTTCGGGTTACAATCCGGCAGGATTATTAAGTGAATTTTCATGGTTACGCTGGATTCAGTGGTAAAAAGAATGTGATGAATCATCCAGGCTCAATCGACCGGAAATGATCGATGCCGCAGGGGCGGCGCGCGAGCGGCAGGATGGGTCGTATCTTGACAGAGGACAGGTTAAAGGACATAAACCATTGTCCGATGAAACAAGCCAACGAACGCATTTCAGCCGTTGATGATTTTTTACGCAGGGCGTTTACAAACCGAAAACGAGTATTTCTTCAAAACCCTCTCTTCGACTGGTGATATGACCACGGAGCATGGAGAGGTTGATCATTCCATGATTGAGGAAAGGAGGTGAATATCATGAAACTCAGCGCACCCAAAGAAGTAACGTTCATTATCGCCGTGATCCTCGGGGTACTCGGGGTCCTGGCTTCGAGAGGCATCATCCACACCGGTTACGCATTCACGATGGTGACGGTCGGGTTTATTTTATTGATTCTCGGAAATATAGTGAAAGGCTTGTAACATATTGGTTGGGGGGCGGACTGTCCTTCGATCAACAGGTCGGCTCCGCGTCAAAGCAGTCCGCTCCCCCTTTTTCTGATCGCGGTAAAGATCAAGCAACCGAATTTAGCCGCTACCCCCGGGGTTGTCGTTGATTAATCCGGTTTTGTATTTTCAATTCATTTTATCCGATTCTTATCCAGGTCTTCTTTTTGTGGCTTTCCGTCACCGCGTCCAGCACCTTCATGTTCGCCACGGCGTCCGAAAGAGGCGTGGGCACGTCCCTGTTTTCCAGGACGGCCTCGCAGAACCGGTCCGCCTGAACGGCGTAATGGTCGCAGGCGTCAATGATGATTTCCTCCGCACCCTCCCCGGTCTGCAGGCGGATGAGCACGGGCTTGTCCGGCGGAGCCGCGACGGGCGACATGATTTCCATCCAGCCCAAGGCGCCGTGAACGATGACGCGCTGGCAGGGTTTGAGCCGGGTGGCGCAGGTGAACGCGGCCAGGCCTTCTCCAAAATCGAGCATGCCCGCGGTGAGCACATCCGTTTTGAACACGGGGTCGATTTCAAGCCGGCCCAGAACGCGTTTGGGTTCCGCGCCGAACAGGAAGCGTGCGAACGAAACGCAGTAGCATCCCAGGTCGAGCAGGGCGCCGCCCCCGGCATCCGCCCGGTTGCGGATGTTCCCGGGATCCCTGTTGTCTATCATGAAATCCGCATGCATGTGTTTGACCGCTCCAAGCCTGCCCTCTTTGATCAGGGCGCGCGCCCTTGTCCATTGCGGATGGAAACGGTACATGAAGGCTTCCATGACTTTCAGGCGGGGGTGTTTTTTCGCCTCCCTGAATAGTTTCATGGCCGTGGTCCGGTCAATTGAAACGGGCTTTTCGCAGAGCACGTGCTTGCCGGCCCTGAGGGCGCGCACGGCCCAATCGACGTGCAGATTGTTGGGCAGGGGAATGTAGACGGCCTGGATGTCCGGGTCGGACAGAATTTCCTCGTACGAACCGCAGGCTTTGGGTATGCCCAGTTCCCGCGCGGCCTTTCGGGCCCTTTCAAGATCGCGCGAGGCGATGGCCGTCACCTCGGCCAGCCGGCTGCGTTTCATGGAGGGAATCATCTTGCGCGTCGCGAAATAAGATGTGCCCAGTATTCCCCATTTGATTTTATCCATGTCCATGCACTCCTTTCAGGGAGCCGCCCAGTCCTGCCTGATGTTTTTGTTTTCCTTTTTTTCGGATCCGATGCCGGTGTACGGGCCGTGCCCCGGGCATATCGTCGTGGAATCGGGAAAACGGGAGTACAACCTGCGTATGGAACGGACCTGGTCGGGCCATGCGGTTTTGGACAAGCGGTCGGTGAAGCCCGCTCGGCGGTACTGCAATTCGTCCCCGGTGAAGAGATACCGGCCCGCGGCATAGCACACGCTGCCGCGGGCATGTCCCGGTGACAGAAGGGCGGTCATTTTTTTATCGCCCAATTTGAAGGTCTGGCCGTCCTGCGGAATAACGTCCGGGCCGCCCCATTTCCCGTTTTCGGGATCGAGCATTTCAAGCAGGTCGGGCCGGCTTTTGACATCGGCGGCCTGCTCCGGCGTCATTTTGGTTTCCCATTTGAGGTAATATTCGAGCATGTCCGCGTATTCCTCTTTGCTCATGATGATTTTTATCGGAGAATGGCGCTCCCGGATTTCCCGCAATCCAAAGACATGGTCGAAGTGGCCGTGCGTGATGAAGACGAATTTCAGCCTCAGTCCCCGGCTCTGGATGGTTTTCTGAAGGCTGTCGAGGGGGCCGCACACGTCGATCAAAGCGGCCTGCCTGCTCTCGGGATCGTACAGGAGATAGCAGTTGGTTTTGAAGAAGCCTGCCGTCTGGCGCATGAGGACGAGGTCCCGGGCACCGGCCCGGACGCCGGAGAAGAGCAACAAAAGAAAAAGAATGGACATCCTTTTCGTTCTTTTCATCGGGGCTGCCTCTATGGCGCGGCCGGAACGGAATGGTGGCCGTGAAGCACCATCCATTGACCGTCCCTGAGAACGAACACCTCGCTGACGGCAAAGGGCCTGCTGAGGGTGCGAAAGTCGTCGAGTCTGATGCTTGCCGTTCCCTCGCCGGTGAGAAGCGCGATGTCCCGAGAGAGTACGGTCACGCGGATCTGATTGTATACACGGCTCATCCTGGCCACGCCCTGCATTCCCCTCCTGACCGATTCCAGGGCATCCTGTTTTGATTCCATGAATACGCCGTTCTGGATGATGGTTCCGGGGCCCGCGTCGAGAATGGTTTCGAACATTTTCCCGGCGTCGGGATTGTTGGCGGCCTCGGTCATTTTCGCGTGCACATCGAGAACGGCCTTGACGACGGCGGCGCTGTCCGCGCCCGTGAGCGGCTTGCAGTCCTTCGCATGGATTGAGACGACAAGCATTAGGAATGAGCCTATTGTCCATGTCTTGAATCCTGCTTTCATGATTCCTCCGAATGGATTGGATTTGAAACCCGTGGTTATTGCCTTGGGCGGTATGGTATAAATGTAAAAATCAAATATTAAAAATTAAAATGAAAAATCAAAAAGAAAAGATCAATTTTTAACATAGGGCCATGATGTTTTCGAGCATGATTTAGTATTTCCAAAAGGAACAGTAGGGTGGGCCTGTGGCCCACCATCATTCCTACATCTTCGTCAGCACCTCGTCCTTGGCCAGCCACAATTCCTCCATCCGGTACATGTGGAAGC
>JBFZEN010000411.1:0-3924 GCA_041306805.1 bacterium | reverse complement strand
TAAGCGTGGCGCTCTGGTGGGCCGTGTTTTCAATTCCCATCATGAAGAATGTGCCCGAACCCGTGTCGGACGGCGAAAAGCTGAACGGCATCAATCCGTTTGCCGTCGCCAGGGAAAGGCTCACGTCCACCTTTTATCATATCCGGCAGTACAAACAGCTTTTTCTCTTCATCGTCGCATTCTGGTTCTACAACGACGGCATCGGCACCATCATCAAGATGGCCTCGGCCTACGGCGACGAAATCGGCATCGGCATGAAAGACCTGATCGGGGCCCTGCTTCTGATCCAGTTCGTCGGCATCCCCTGTTCCCTTCTGTTCGGCAAGCTGGCCGGAAAAATCGGGGCCAAGCGTTCGATTCTGATCGGACTGGGCGTGTACGTTCTGATTTCCATCGGCGGTTACTTCATGACCAAGGCCATCCATTTCTGGATTTTGGCCTTCGTGGACGGGCTGGTCATGGGGGGCACGCAGGGATTGAGCCGTTCGTTGTTCGCTTCGCTCGTTCCCAAGAACAAATCCGCCGAATTCTTCAGCTTCTACAACATCAGCGGCAAATTCGCCGGTATTGCCGGACCCACCGTGTTCGCCCTCGTCGGCCAGCTCACGGGTTCGAGCCGCCTCGGCATTCTGTCTCTTTTGTTCTTTTTCGTCACCGGGGGCGTGCTATTATTGATGGTCAAGGAAAAATAGCGCTCGGTTCCGGCAATTAATAAGAAACCTTTTCCCCTTTTTTCCATATACCCTTTCAGGACAGTATGTCAAATAGGCCGTGACAGCATGAAAAACAGGAAAAATAAAAAACATCAAAACTTCAATCCAGTCCAGGACCTGTTCGAGGTGCTTCGGGATGATTTGAGCCGGACGGACCTTGTGCAGTCCGTCAAACGCGAAATCGGGGAATTGAAGGAATTCATGCTTGACGAGGGCCGGAAGCGAGAGCTTGAGAGCATGAATACAGGCCGGCAGCTTTTTGTGGTCCCCTGGTGGCTTCTCAAAGGCATGTTTTACAAACTGGTCCCCGTGCGGAGGCTGCTGGTCGTGGCCGGCGTCGCCCTGTTTCTCTGGACGCCGCAGCAGAATCCGGGCGAGCACCAGATGCAGATCGCCGGAGCCGTGCTCATTCTGCTCGTCCTCATGCTTGAACTCAAAGACAAGCTTCTGGCCCACGAGGAACTGGCCGCGGGCAGGGTGGTGCAGCAGGCGCTCATGCCGGAACGCACGCCGGCGGTTCCGGGATGGGACCTGTGGATTTTTACCCGTTCCGCCAATGAGGTCGGCGGGGATCTCGTCGATTTTATCCGTCTCGGAGGAAACCGTTTCGGCGCCGTCCTGGGCGACGTGGCGGGAAAGGGCCTGAGCGCCGCCCTGCTCATGGCCAAGCTCCAGGCGACGATTCAGGCTTTGGTTCCCGATTCCCCGTCCCTGTCGAGGCTGGGACAGAACCTCAACCGGGTTTTCTGCAGGGACTGTCTGCCCAAATCTTTCGCATCCATCGCCTATCTCGACTTTCAGTCCGGTTCGGGCACCGTGCGCGTCCTGAACGCCGGGCACATTCCGCCTATCGTTTTCAAAAGGGGACGGGTTTCGGAAATGGCCAAGGGCGGCGCCGCCCTTGGAATGACGCACCGCGCGACCTACCATGAGCAGCGGGTTTCGCTCGGTCCCGGTGATTTTGTTCTCGTGTACAGCGACGGGGTCGTGGAAGCGCGCAACGGGCAGGGTGATTTTTTCGGTGACCACAGACTGTTCGACCTGGTGAAGGGCATGCCCCAGCAGATTTCCCCGGAAAAAGCGGGGGAGAAGATTCTGGCGTCCGTGGACCGTTTCATCGGCAGCGCCAAGGCATATGACGACCTGTCGGTGGTCATCCTCAAACGAAAAGAATAATCCGCTTCCATGAACAGCCCAACGGTTTTTTTAAAAAAAACCGACCGGTGGGTCATACCGGGAGTGATGGTTTTTTGCATTTTGCTGTTTGCCGGTGCATGGCCGGGATGGATGCACAGGTGTCCCGATGCGGAACGGTTTCTTACGGTTTATTTCAAGGGCCCCTTTCTCTTCAATCTGATCTTGTGGATGACATGGGCCTTGGTTTTGAAGCACAGCCCGTTCATACCCCTTAAAGAATTCCATTTTCTGAACAGCCTACCCCTTCCCCCCGATTCCATGGTGAATCGATTTCTTTTCCAAAACCTGAAGTCTTGTCTCTATATACCGTTGTTTTCCCTGGTTCCCTTTTGGGAGCTCAGCGCGGTGAGCCCCCTTCCGCATCTGTGCCGTCTGGGATCCTTATGGGGATCGGCATTCGTTCTTTCCATGCTGATCAATGCCAGGCTCCAATTGGCTGCTCTGTCGAGCCAAAAGACGTTGCCCCGACCTGTTCGGGGAATCATCCTATCCACCGTATCCGTTTATGCAGCCTGCCATTTCGCCTTCATCCTATCGCCGAAATGGGCCTCCGGAATAGGTTTTGCGGTTTCCATCATCATGATCAACGCCCTTTCATTCGCGCTGGCCTTCGGCATCCACCGTGTTTTTGCGCAAATTCAGCACTCGATACCGTCCGCCATGCATCAAAGGATCGGAACGGCAGGATGTGGTCCTCCCCAAAAGAAGAATGACTTTTACGGTTCGGTTTTGCATCCCTTGCTGGTCAAGCAAATCGTTCAATGGAAACGCATGAAAAGCGGGTCATCCATGGCCGGGGCCGTATTCCTGATTGCGGCATCCTACCCGGCCGGGGTGAACAACGCCCATCCGCGCGATCGTGCGGCCGTCATGCTGGTTCTGGACCTGCTGTACATCGTCTTTTTCGCTGTCGACGGCATGCAGCGGTTTTCAACGATCGAAGAGAATCCCCAAATTCTTTACTGCCTGCCTTTGGGCAGGCGCGCTTTTTTTATGTCAGCCTTCGCGCCGGTTTGGGCCTGGCTGGCTGCGGTTTTTTCCGTACAAGGCGTCCTGCTGTCCGCCTTCAATTCGGGCTTTTCAGTCGCGACGGTGTTTTTTATCAAGGTGCTTTCAGCTTCGTGTGTAGCGGCTTTTACCGCCGCGGCGTTCATTTGTCACAGCTATCCGGAGGTCCGCCCTGCTCAAAACCGGTTTCTGTACTGGGTGTTCGGTTTGTTCCTCGCCCTTTGCATAGGGTATCCGCTGCGAATCGTCACGACAGCCGTTTTCATGATCATGCCGGCGCGGAGCCTGGTGAAAACGACATTGTACCGAAGCAGATGAATTTCAGAGGGCGCGAAACAGGCCCGCCTGATCGATCGAATGAAAGGAATGAACTGTGGTGGAAAAATTCCAGGCACTATTGGAAGCCCGTTCGCTGACTCTGTCGTACAGCGACAAGACGGCCGTTGAGGGCGTTTCCTTCCGCCTCGATGCAGGATCATTCGTTGGTTTGATCGGATCCAACGGGGCCGGGAAAACCACGCTGCTTTTATCGGTTTCGGGGCAATTCAAACCGCGGTCCGGACAGGTCATTTTTTCGGGTATGGACGCGTACGAACGGAATGTGGAATACAAACGCCACCTGGGAATGGTGCATGAAGAGCCGTTTTTGTATCCGTTTCTAACAGCGGTGGAATTCCTCTGGTTCGTTGCCCGGGTCAGAAAAATGGAAAAAAGCACGGCCGCACGGCAGATTGAAACCTATTTGGACGCCATGCGCCTGTCGGATGACAGGCATCGGGCGGCCTCGAACCTGTCGCTGGGCATGCGGAAGAAGCTGGCCATTGCTGCGGCGCTGATGGGCCAGCCCAGGCTATTATTCCTGGACGAGGCTTTGAGCGGGCTGGACGTCGAAAGCATTCACAGGATCAAGATTCTGCTCAGGGATTTTACGGACCGCGGGGGCTCGATACTTTTATCGTCCCACAACCTGGATTTCCTTGAAAAAATCTGCGACCGGTATCTTGTC
>JBFZEN010000410.1:0-8803 GCA_041306805.1 bacterium | reverse complement strand
GAGAAGTTCGAGGGGGCCGTGCACCAGGTTTTTGTCCTCCAAAACAGCCAGGGCGGCGGCCATGCCGACGCCGTTGTCGGCGCCGAGCGTGGTGCCCGAAGCCTGAATCCAGCCGTCCGTCAGTTTCACCCGGATGGGGTCTTTTTGAAAATCGTGCGCGACGTCGGAATTTTTTTCGCATACCATATCGAGATGTCCCTGCAGAACGACGCCGGTGGAATTTTCCCTTCCGGGCGACGCCGGTTTTTCGACGATGACGTTCCCGGCCCTGTCCCTGCGGGCGGCGAAGCCGTTTTCTTTCGCCACCGACAGTACGTATTCGGCCATGGGACCTTCGTGCCTCGAACAATGCGGGGTTTTGCAGATTTTATCGAAATGCTTCCAGAGGGCTTCGGGCTTCAGTCCGGCAAAAACGGCGTCCATGATTTTTCTCCTTCATGATTTTAGTACATGACAAATATAGAAAAAAAGCCGGTAAAGTCAATGGACAAATTGTATGATGGAGGACCATTAAAAACAATGGGTTGGGGTGGAGTAAAAGAAAAACGCAACAAAATACGATGAAAAATACGAAGAATGAAACGCGGAGAATCAACGTGCTTCTCCTTTTTCAGAAATCAAAACCCCATCCCCTGGAATCATTCCTTGACATTTTATGCCTTTTCTTAGTAACTTGTCGAAGATCCAAATAGAGGAAAGCCAATGACCAGAGACGTCGAATACTGCGTCAATCATCCGGACGTGGCCGCCACGCATTCCTGCAAGCGCTGCGGACGGATGCTGTGCTACAATTGTCAGGTCCACTTCTTCGGGGGCGTCTATTGCGGATACGGGCACCTGCTGTGGTCCATCCCGAAGCAGGGAGGAAAGGGGATCCGTCTTCTTGCGCGCGGATTGCGCCGCGCCTGGGCGGCGTTCCGCAAATCAGCGGAAAAAATGCCCAGGCACGGCTGGGTGGAAGTCGCGCTCGCGGCCGGACTGGCCTTTTCCGTGATCCAGATGTTCAGGCTGAACAAGAAGGTGCAGCAGCTGGGTAAACCGCCTGCGGCGCCCGGCATTCAGGCCCAGGCCGACACATCGGGGCTGTATCTGGAGAGGCCTTCTGCCCCGGCCAAAGGGGGCATGGTCAGCACCAACAGAATAGACATCGCCGGCCGCGCCGAGGAAAACCGCGTGGTCATGCTTCTGGCCGACGGCCGGCCCATGCGCGTCCAGATTCCGGAGACGGGCCGGTTCCGCTTCGACGGCGTCCTTCTGCACCGCGGACAGAACAAGGTGGAAGTACGCGCCCTCACGCCCGACGGCGAGGTGGATATTCTTGAAACGCTCCTTTTGAATTACGGCGCCCCGACTTTGACCTATCTGCTCAAGAATTTTTCACGGGGTCCTCTGGACAGGAAGGAAGTGGCCTTCACTTTCGACGGCGGTTCGAGTGACAATGCCGCCGAAGACATCCTGGGCAGCCTCGATGCCAAGGGAATCAAGGCCACTTTTTTTCTCACGGGAGAATTTATCAGAAAATACCCCGGTCTCGTCAGGCGAATCGTTGCGGAGGGGCATGACGTGGGCAATCATACCTGGAGCCACCCGCACCTGACCTCGTTCGCGAATGACGGCATGCAGGTGACTTTGCCCAACGTCTCGGCCGAAACGCTGCACATGGAACTTTCCAAAACCGCGGCGCTTTTCAGGAAAGTCACGGGAAAAGACATGCTCCCCCTGTGGCGCGCGCCCTATGGAGAAGTGAACTCCGAAATTCTGCGCTGGGCGGCGGAAGCGGGGCACCGCCACGTGGGCTGGACCACAGGCCGCGGCCGGGAAGACAACATGGATACTCTCGACTGGGTGGCGGACAAGCAGTCGAAGGCCTACCGGTCCGCCAACCAGATTGCCGAGAAGATACTCGCCTCGGCGAAAAGGGCCCCTCAGGGCATCAACGGCGCCGTGATCCTGATGCATCTGGGCACCGAACGCAAAGACGATTACCCGCACAAGAAACTGCCGCAGCTTCTGGACGGCCTGAAACAGGACGGATACCACATGGTCAAGGTGTCCGACATGCTTTCGGAACCGTTGTGAGGCATCGGGAAGCCTCCGCCAGGCGGGATCTACGGCATATCCTCGAAGCGCTTCTTGCCGGACACAGCGAACAATTTCTCGCATCGGATCCGCTTTCCTTTGTCAGGCGATTCGACAGCACCCGCGACCGGGAAATCGCCGCTTTCGTCGGTTCCTGTTTCGCGATCGGACGCGTTGAATCGATCCGGAACGCGGTCAGCACGGTGCTCGAACGCATGGGGCCGTCTCCTTATGCCTTTGTGTGCGAAACGGATCCGCGGCGCTTTCAAACGGTCTATAGAGATTTTGTCTACCGGTTTTTCAGGGGGAAAGATGTGGCCGTTCTTCTGTCAGGCCTGCAGAAGACCTTGCGCCTGCACGGCAGTCTGGAAGCGTCGTTTCTGGAAGGGTATCGGGACACCGATCCGGACGTGGGACAAGCCCTGTCGGATTTCGTTCAAAGACTGGTCCGGTTTTCAGGCCGGGCAGGAACGGGACACGGGCTGCGCGCTTTTCTTTCGGATCCGCTGGCCGGAAGCGGGTGCAAGAGGCTGTGTTTGTTTTTAAGGTGGGTGGTCCGGCGGGAATACCCCGACCTGGGCATATGGAAGTCCGTTTCACCGGCCAAGCTCGTCATTCCGCTCGACACGCATGTGATCAGGCTGGCAAAAAAAATGGGGTTGACCAGGCGGGTTTCACCCGGATGGAAAATGGCCGTTGATATAACGGAATCGCTTCGATATATGGACAGTTCAGATCCCGTCCGCTATGATTTCGCCCTTTGCCATGCAGGAATGAGTCAGGCCTGTCCGGAAGAAGGGCAGAGCGGGTGCCGAAGATGCGTCTTTATAACCTGCTGCAGGCAGTATCAATCGACCATGTCGGGATCGTAGGATTGATATACGCTTGACGGCATCCGTTCCGGTTCTTCGACCTTTTTCTCTTCTCCTGATTGATTGATCTCCAAATCCCGTCCTGCGCTGGCGGGCTGTCGTTTTTTAAGAGAAATCATACTCTCCAGGAGAGCATTGAGTTCAGGCAGTAAAGGGTATCTGTTGTTAAATACGTAAAGTCTTGTTTTCCCGATCTTTTTACTGGTCAGTATTCCACCTTCTTCAAGTCTTTCCAGCTGTTTCTGCACCTGATTCAAGTCGGTGCCGTAGAAAAGCGAGATTTCCCTTGCATATCCTTCCTGATTGGTATAAATGAAAATCAATACCTTCACCCTTGTTGTCGATCCAAATAAATGCTCGTACATGTTATTAGCCCATTTAGTAGGTTATATAACCTATATAATAGGTCTAATCTAATAAGCTAAACTATAAAAATCAATGGATATTTTTTTAAATTCACGATACATGGACATCCGGTTGATTGCAGCGGATAAATACCAAATACCGCCTTCGGCGTCAAACCTTGAATGCCGTACTTGAAATTTGCCGTTCCATTATCTTTACTATAAAAAAAGCCCGGGAAACGAAGTTCCCGGGCTTTGCCTTGCTGGGACCTACGGTCCTTCCGGAAACTTTGTTTCCTCCAGGACCTACGGTCCGCTTCGCTGGGACCTTCGGTCCTAAAGGACCTACGGCCCTAAAGGACCTACGGCCCTAAAAGGCCTTCGGCCTGCCAGTGGCCGTGTATGTTGCAGAACTCCACGACGCGTATCGCGGATCCTTCCTTTTTAATGTGAAAACAGGCGGCCGGATTGACGTTGGGAGTCAACTGCGCCCTCTCCACGAACTGGTTTTCAACATAGCAATCGATCCACTTGATGAAGTGGGCCGGCTCGGCCGGGTGCAACGTTTTTCCGATTCGCACGACGACGTCCGCGCAGTGCTGTTCGGGAATCAGGCCGCATACCTTGTTCACGGTGACGGCGGGGATGTGCTTGACAGAAGCCTCTTTGCTTTTTTCCTCGGCCTCGATGAAGACCCTGTCGTTCTGCGAGAATTTGTCCTTTGGCGCCCAGCAGACGGGGCACCTGTCCGGAGCCGATCCGAACTCGATATGACCGCATACGCTGCAAACAAACAATGCCATGGTGTTTTCCTCCTTTGATATGACAAAATCCGCGGCTGTTTTTCGGCGGGTGATCCCGCCGCGCGCCGCGTCGCGTTTCAGCGAACCACGCCGATGCCCATGAACCAGCCCTGCGGTTTCTTGCAGAACGGACATTTATCGGGCGCGCTTTTGCCCTTGTGAATGTGCCCGCAGTTCAGGCATTTCCACTCGATTTCCCCGTCGCTTTTGTACAGCGTGCCCTTCTCGAGTTTGTCGGCCAGAATGGTGTAGCGCTCGGCGTGGTTGGCCTCGATCTGCCTGATGAGTTTGAAAAAATTCGCGATTTCGGTTTCGCCCTCATCGCGGGCTTCCTTCTCGAAACCGGGATACATGGTGCCAGCTTCATATTGCTCTCCGGCGGCGGCGTTTCTCAGGTTCGTCAGTGTGTCGCCCAGCGGATGAATGTCGTAGGTGTTTGTCATTTCGGTGTGCCCGGTGATTTTTTCCAGTTCTTCCTTGGCGTGGGCCCTTTCATTGTCCGCGGTTTCCTCGAACACCTTCGATATCCAGGTCCATCCTTCCTTGGCGGCGGTCTGTCCGTAATAGGTGTACTTGTTCCTGGCCATCGATTCTCCGGCTATGGCTTTGAGCAGATTCGCCTGCGTCTTTTTCATGCTTTTCTCCTTTTTATTGTTATATCCGATTGACTTGACACAAATCCGTTTTCATGCCGGGCCGTCCATTTCCTGCGGCAGAGACAGCTTCCCGCTTTTATTGAAGCATGAAGACAGCCCCGTCCATGCCGAAACGTCGTCCGAGGCCGCGACATGCCGCACCTTCTTCCCGATAACGCCCCAGCGCCCCGGATCGGTGGACCGGTACAGCACGGCGGAAGGGACGCCGAGATAGCCGGCCAGGTGGCTTGGACCGGAATCGTTGCCGATATACAGCGAAGCCGTACGCAGGACCGAAGCCAGCTCGACGGCGTCTGCGGGGCTCAGAACATCCCGCGCCGGGAAGTCTCCGCTTTCACCCCTGCTTCTTTCGGCCGGGCCCAGCAGGAAGAGGACCTGATCGAATCCAAGCGCCTTCAATCTGCCCGCCGTAGAGAGATAAAACTCCCGCGAAAAGTTTTTGTTCCTGCTTCCGCTGCCGGGGTGGATGAGCACCGGACCTTTGCCCGGTTCCGTCGCGGGAAAATCGCGGCTTAACGGCACGGGGAGTTGTATGTGAAAACGGTCCTGAATCTTCCGGAAGTACTGATAGGCGACATGCCCTGTTCCGTCGGGCGAAGGATCAAGACAGGCCACGGCCAGGGGAGCGGTTTTTTCCAGCAATTCCGCAATTCTCCTTCCGTTTTTCAGCCACAGAACGGCCCCCGCCGGCTGTCCCGCGGAAGCGGGCAGGGCCTGCCCTGAAAAGAAACCGATGCATTCCCTTGATTCTCCGTCCACCACGGCATCCACCCAGCCGAGATGCGCAGCCAGCCGCATGGTCCCGGCGCAGCCGATGCCCGTCCACCGGCAGGGGGGAAGGCCATTCTTCAGGGCCAGCAGGGCCGGGGCCGTCAGCAAAACATCCCCGAGAGATCCGGGGTGGCAGAAAAGGAAGGTCTTTTCTAATCCGTTTTCCATATCATTCCAGAGAACTTTTCGGGAAAATCCGTAAAAATGCCGTTCGCTCCAATCGAAATGAGGCGGCGGGCCTCTTCAGGGTCGTTGACGGTATAGGCGAAAACGCGCATGCCGTGGTTTCGGCACCACGAGGCCGTTCTTCTGTTTAAAAGGTCCTTTCGAAGGTGTACGGAAAACGGCTTGAGCCGGCGGATGAACCATGAAGGAAAAAAGAGGGGGACTCCGTCATACAGAAATCCGGTTTGAAGGCCGGGGCACAGCCTCCTGAAAAGGGTCAATTCCCGCCTATGGAATGAGGAGACAATGAATTGCTCCTTTTTCCAGGTCGGGTTCCGGAGGGCGCGCCCGAGCAGCTCCGCCACGGCGGCGGCCGTGTTTTTTCCCTTCAATTCGATGTTCAGGCCGGCCCTGCCGGCCACGGCTGTTATCACTTCGTCCAGAAAAGGAATGCGTTCGCCTTCTCCCGCATCGAGTGAACGCAGGGTTTCGAGCGGGCAGCCGGCCAGGCGGCCCGCTCCGTTCGTCGTGCGTTCCAGCCGGGCGTCGTGGAACACCACGAGCCGGCCGTCCGCGTTCTGCACGTCCAGTTCGATCCAGCGGGCGCCGGTCTCGACGGCCCGTCTGAACGCGCGGAGGGTGTGTTCCGGATCGGTTCCGCTTGAGCCGCGGTGGGCTAACACGATGAATTACGCGGGCGTGTTTTCCTGTCTTACAGCCGCCATTTTCGGAGCAGAACGATGAGACCCGTCCAGCCGAAGGACAGGGGAAGGAACATGTAACGGCCGATGAACCATGCGTGCACGTATGAATGGTTTCGAAGAAGCGCGATGCGGGCAAACACGATGGCGGCGGCGGCGCACACGGCCAGCCATTCGAAAAGAACGGACATGCTTTTCCTTCTGACCGCGACGACCACGGCGAGCCCGGCCGAAACAATCCACGCGAGCAATCCGCCTCCGACAAGAACATCAGAAAGCCATTTGGAATTGTAGGCCGCGTACAGATAGTTGTCGAATTCCCTGCCGATCAGGCGGAAAAGGGAACCGTCGTAATCGCGGCCGCCGGTTCCGATTCTGTATTTCAGCTGGATGACAAAATCGCCGAATACGGTGTTCCAGTCAAGCCAGAGCGCGCTCACGGCCTGCCTGACGGCAAAGGACGCGAAGAACGCCGCGAAAAAGAAGGCCAGGCAGGCGCAGGAATTGATGAACCGGTCGGCCGGCCTGTGATTTTGAAAGGTGATGAAAAACAATATAAGAAAGGCGATTGAGCAGAAGAGCATCAGGCCGCCGCGCATGCTGTAGATGAATGCAGCCAGGCTGCCCAGGATGACAAAAAGGGGGACGAGCCGGTGCGGTTCCTGCGTGCGGTGCTGGACGATCAGCAGGGCCGCCAGAAAGAACAGCGAGGCCAGAAAGGTCGTGGAATCCGTCAGTCCGCCGTAATAGATGATCCCTGAGAAAAGCGTTCCCATGACCGCGATGGGGAAAAAAATCAAGAATCGACGGGGTTCGACAAGGGCGATATAACAGGCGATGGCCATGAAGACGAAATACGTCAGCACCTTGAGCAGATTGTTGATCTGGAAATAGTCGAAAAAAGGGAGAAGCAGAGACAGCACCACCTTTTGGCCCCACCAGTACCGGTGGTAGTAATAGGACGGGGATTCGCTTGCCGGTTCGCCGCCGACGACCATGCGCCGGACGGTTTCGCAGGGATTGCCGTTCCGGGCGATTTCATCCGCCACCTCGCCCGCGTTGTTGCGTATCGTTCCGTGCCGGGTCGAGTCTGCGGGCATGGCTATTTTAGGAAGAAAGGCCGCGCGCAGGGCCGACGGGTGGCGGTACAGGCTCATCTGAATGACCAATCCGTCGGTGAACTGGTCGAGACCGATCAATGCGTAGTTGGACGAAAGCCCGTGCCTGATTTTCGGATAGTTCTCGGGCACGAGGTTCTGCGCGCGGAAGGCTTCGGCCGTCCGCGTTTTCACCGTCCCGGCGGGAACGAGGACGCTCAGGTAGTGCAGTCCGTAGAAAACGGCGTTCATGCCGGCGATCCAGGCGCAGGCGACCAGCAGGTTTTTGGGGGCAAGCCACTTTTTCATGACGATTTCCTTTCCATGCCCAGTAATATAAAGCAAATTTGCCGTAATGCAAGCGCGATTCATAAAACGGTTGCAGGTTCTGCGAAAAAATCGTAAGTTGAACAACGGGTTGATAGAGTAAAAAGGAGCACCCATCACGGAACAATCCGTCCATGCCAGGCTGGTGGACGTCTTGCGTGAAGCCTCGGTGAGCCTCGAAGCAGGCGGCATCGAAGGCCCCCGTCTCAACGCGGAACGGCTTCTGGCCTTCGTGCTGAAATGCTCGAGGGTGGACCTGTATCTCAGTTACGACAGGCCGCTTGCGCCGGGAGAGCGCAGGGAATACGACGCGCTGGTTTCGCGGCGCCTGGCGCGCGAGCCCCTGCAGTACATCCTCGGAGAGGCGGAATTCTATTCGTTGACTTTCAAGGTGCCGCCCGGCGTGCTGATTCCCAGGCCCGAAACCGAGATTCTTGTCGAGCGTGCGCTGAAGGAAGCGGTCTCCGCCGGCCGTCCCCTCCGCATCCTCGACATCGGAACGGGCAGCGGCGCCATCGGAATCATTCTGGCCAGGCATTTGCCCGCAGCCGATGTGGTTTGCTCGGACGTCAGTCCCGAGGCCATGGGCGCTGCCAGGACCAACGCCGAAAACCACGGCGTTTCCGGCAGGATCCGGTTCGTTCTGGCGGACGCGCTGAATCCGGCTTTTCCGGAAACGGTCGGGGCTCCCTTCGACATGGCGGTCTCGAATCCGCCCTATGTGACGCGGCCCGATTGGGAACGCCTGCCCGATGAAATAAGGAATTTCGAACCGAGACAGGCGCTTCTGGGCGGAGAAGACGGGCTTGATTTTTACAGGGCCATGACGTCCATGGCGGGGAAACTGCTGGTTCCAAACGGAACCTTGATGGTGGAAACCGGGGCGGGACAGAGCCGGGCGACGGCCGGGTTGCTGGCCAGAGCGGGTTTTGAAGACGTGCATATCACCCCCGACCTGAACGGCATCGAGCGCGTGGTGGGCGGCGTG
>JBFZEN010000409.1:0-5408 GCA_041306805.1 bacterium | reverse complement strand
GAGAATACGGGGAACGCGAATGCTCCGGCCTGGACTTTCCAGGGCGTCATCGCCGGGGGCCTCCACGTGGAGAACAATTTCACCTATTCCGCCCCTGCCCTGGGCGACATCGACGGCGATTCATATCCCGATCTCGTATCGGGTCTTTACGGCGGGGGTCTGAACATCTGGCTGAATACGGCCGGTGCGACGGGTGCCGCGCGCGGGGAAACGGATGTCCCGGTAAGCGATTTCCGGTTGTTGGGGAGCTATCCGAATCCCTTCAATCCGTACGCCGCCATCGAATTCGACCTGCCCCGGCCCGCCCGCGTGCTGCTCGACGTGGTGGACGCGTCGGGACGCGTGGCGGCCGTACTGGCGGACGATAACCTGCCTTCGGGCGTTCACCGCATCGAATGGAATGCGGGAACGTTTCCCGCGGGCGTGTACTTCTGCCGCCTGCGGGCGGATGGGAGAATGGACGCCAGAAAAATGCTGTTGTTGAAATGACAATTCAAACAGCGTGCGTATTGCTTGAATTCATGCGCGATCACTTGCAGGGATATGGCACGGGCTCAAATTGTTATTGACATTTCCCTGCCCCGTCCGTATATTTTAAACAAGATTATTCTTAAACGCTTTTTTGCGGCCGGTCATCCCGCAGGCGTATTGGAATGCGGGTTAAATACTTGCCTTGATTGAATCTATTCCCATCATACAACTTGAAAGGGGCTTCCCATGAATGGCAGCAGTCCCGTCGTCCAGACCCTGGTTTCTATCGTGTTTTTCCCCATTCTCTTTCAGCAGCCCGCCGCTGTATTCAGCTGGGGGGCGGGAGACGTATGGTGGATCATGATCCTGAAACGGCTTTTCGTGCTCCTGCCGGTTCTGGCCTTCATCGCCGCCTGCTGGCTCACCATCGTCTCGCTGTTCACCGTGATCTTCAGGCGCAGCCGCATGCCGTTTCTCACATCCCTGGTGATCACGTGGTGGAACCTGTTCAAATCGTTCTTTCTCTTCTGGGGCGGCATTTTCAGGTTTGTTTTCGAATTGATCCTGACCGTTCTGGGCCTGCTGCGCATCGCATTGCTGACGCTGTGGTCTTTTGTCGTCGACATCCTCTTCTTCCCGTTTAAAGTGCTGGCCGTCGGCGTGCGGAGCATCATGGGCGCCTCGGTGCCGTGGATCGCTCTGGTGCTCACCCTTTTCTGGTGCCTGATCGAGGCCCTCATTTTCACCTACGTGACCATGCCGCTGATCAGCGACGTGCTGTACGTGGCCACGGCGCGCTATCTGTCCGAAACGGCCATACAGGTGCCGCTCTTCATTTTTCTTTTCTTCATCGTCCTGGCCAGCTACGCCATGCTGTCGAGCCTGTTCGAGGTGACAAGGAAAAAGAAAATCATGGCCATCATCGGCATGTTTTTCGTGGAATTGTTCGTCGTTTTCTTCGAAGTCATGTTCCTGTACCGCGAGTTCGTGGACGCGCTCGTTCCCTGGTTCGCGCAGTATTCCGAGAATTTCAATCCCGGTCCCGCCGTGATCATTTTCGTCGCGTTCGCCGTATGGTTCGGAATCCGCGCCCTGTCGTGGTTCCTGTTCGCCTCGAAGGGCACACCCTTCATTCTCAAGATCATCCGCGGCGAAAAGATCAAGATCGCCCCCGTCAAGGAAGGGAAGAAGACGAATTACCTGGGCGCCACATCGAACCTGCTCGATCAGCTCAAGCGTGAATCACGCTGGCTCGAGGAAAAGGGCACCGATTTTCTCGCCGCCCTGCTTCTGCCCCCGCTGCAAATCGTGGCTGCCGTCATCAACTTCGTCATCCTGCTCTTTTCCGGAAAGCACCTGTTCCAGCTGCCTCTGAAAAAATTATCGGACCTGCAGCCCTCGCCGGCGCTGATCCACCCCGTGGTGAAGGAAAAACCCCCGCGGGCGCAGAAACCGTCGGGCAGGCCTTCCGAGCCCGCACCCCCGGACGAGGGGAACCGGACCGCGCCGTCATGGGAAGCCGAACCGAACCAAGGAGACAAGCCATGAAAGCCGTCTTTTCAAGGACTTCGACGATACTTCTCGCGCTGATCCTCTTTTTGTCTGGGTGCGGGAGCGTGAACGAACAGACGCAGAAGCCGCGGCTTTCGCTTTTCATCGGCATGGACATCAGCGGCTCCTTCGTGAACGGCGGTTATTTCGACGACGCCATCGACTTCATGGCCCATTATATCTACGCGCATTTGAACGGAACCGGGGGCATGGAAAAACCGAACGTGCTTTTCGTCGGTTCCATCGGCGGGGCCGCGGAGAACGAGCCGAAAACATTTTACCCCATTCAGACATTCAACAACTATTCGGTCGACGAAATCGCGCTGAAGCTGCGCGAAATTTTTCCGAAGGAGGCGCTGAATCCCTACACCGACTACAACGCGTTCTTCGAACAGGTGGCGCTCACCGTGAAGAACAAGAACCTGCTCATGAGGCCCATTTCCATCGTCATGGCGAGCGACGGCGTCCCCGACGTGTTGTCGGAGGAGGTCAACGACTTCCGCAGCCTGAACCTGCAGCCTCTGGAGCGTCTGGCGCGCAGCGTCACCATACGGCTGCTCTACACCGACCCCGTCACGGGCAAGAACTGGCAGACCCGGGTCAGGCGCCAGCGCGTGAAGATATGGACGCAGGACGCCGAAGTCATGAAGGCATGGAAAGATTCCACCATCATGATCCCGGGAAAGCAGCTCGCGGACCAGGACAGGTTGTTCGATTGGATCAGGGACAACGTCGATTTCGGAGTCAGGGCCAGCAGGGTGAGATAAAGCATGTTCGGAGTTTTGAGTTCCGCGTTTGAAAATCAGGTGCTCGGTTCATAGGGGGCAGGAACCTAAAATCGTCGATCATAAATCGAATACAAGCAATCGGCCATCGAAAATCGTCCAATGAGAGAAGATTTATTTTCGATGGCCGATTTTCGATATGCGATAGTGGCCGGTAATTTTTATATTTTTTTCGCTGATCTTTTAATCTTTCAATCTTCAAATCTTCCAATCTTTTAATCTTTATCCCCGATGATCTGTGAGCTGTAGACATAGATTTCAGCCCCCTTTTTCCATGCGTCGGCCGCCAATCCCGCCTTCTCCGCGCAGCAATGCGAAAGGAATTCCTCCCTGTCCCAGCCCTGTTCCACAGCCACCTCGGGAAGGTAGGTTCCGCCGTTCCTTCCCTGCTTCACCCATATGCCGTGCCTGCCAATGACGATCTCGTCGATGGACTGGATGCGACGCAGTTCAGACAGAATGGAAATCTTGACATCGATGCCGCCCATTTCCTTCAGCGTGACGGGATTCAAGGCGAAGCGGTAATCCTCGACGGCCGCGGCGGCCGCCATCTGCTGGACGGCCGCGGCCAGCGGCATCTCCTGGCCGAAATGGCCGATGCAGCCCCTCAACCGGCCCCGGTTCATCAACGTGACGAACACACCCCGCTTGAGCAGCAGATGGGAAGGCAGATTTTTCTTTTCAGGGATGGATTCGCCCTTGAGGGCGGCCGTGATGCTTTCGCGCGCGATATCCAGCAGCTGCTGCTTTTCCTTCCGGGTGAGCGGGACGTCTTCCGGCGCTTTCTGTTGCGCCTCTCCCTGTGGATCGGTATGGACTCCACCCGCCTGTCCCGTCTTCCTGATGAAGACGGCCGAGCCGTATCCCACGACGCGGTTCGGATCGCCCGTCATGTCGTACGAATTTGAGTACGGCATGGTCATCGCGCGGTCCGCGCCCATTTCCCTGGCGGTCAGCATCGCGGTGATCAGGGCACTCGACCCGCACAGCGCGCAGTCGAGATTGCGTATGCCTTTGCGTATAAGCGATCGGCTCAAATCAAAGACCTTTTGCGGATCGAACTCCCCGACCGCCTCGATGATTTGCCCGTCCACCATGCGCGCGTCTTTTTCGCTGGGGAAATGCGACATATCCGAACTGGCCACGACCAGCACGCGCTTTCCCTTCGCGGCGCCGGCGATGGCCTTGGCGATCAGGACCGACGTTTCCATGGAAACCTGACCGATCACGAGCGGAACGATGGGAACGCCCGGCAGCACGGTTTGAATGAACGGCAACTGCACCTCAATGGAATGCTCCTGCTCGTGCGCCCGGGGAAGCGTCTTGATGAACGGGGTCGCGCTTTCGAGGGCCTTCGACAGTTCGGCATCGACGGGAGTGTCGCCCAGCGGCGTCCTGAGCGTGTCGTAACCGCCCAGGGTCGCTCCATCCAGGTAAACATAATGGCTGGGGCCGATGAGTACCACGGCGTCGTATGTCTCTCCCTCGACCGCCTTGTAGGCGTGTGCCGCGGTCTGCCCGCTGTACGTGTAGCCCGCGTGGGGGACCCATATCGCGAGGATATCCCCGTCCGCCGTTCCACCCGCGGCCTTTGACAGAAAACCGCGGATTTCACCGGCCAGTTCGGCCTTGGAACCGGGATACCACTCCCCGGCGCGCACGGGATAGCGCACCTTACCCGCCGCCGTGTCTTTTCTGCGGCACAAGGGCAATACGAAGGCGAACCCCAGCCCCAGAAGCAGAATCGTGAATACGTTTTTCATACGGCCTCCGATCCCTATGCCCATACGCCAGGAACGGCCCGGCCGCAGTCGCGGCAACGGCCGTGGACCAGGCGGTTTTCGAGAACCTGGTATCCTATCCTTCTGATCGCGGTTTTTCCGCAATCCGGACATGCCGTGCTTTCGCCCGCATGCCCCGGAATATTGCCCATGTAAACGTAATGAAGGCCGGCGTCTCTCCCGGCGGCCCAGGCCCTTTCAAGGGAATCAACCGGGGTAGGCGGCAGGTTTTTCAGCCTGTACTGGGGGTAGAACCTGCTGAAATGCAGCGGCACGTCCGGCCCGAGTTCGCGGAATACCCATTTCGCCATGTCCCTGATTTGCGCGGCATCGTCGTTCAGCGTCGGGATGACCAGATAAACGATCTCCGTCCATACGCCCATGCTTTTCAGGTTGACCAAAGTGTCGAGGACCGGCTGCAGCCTGCCTCCGGTGATGTCGCGGTAGAACCGGTCGTCGAAGGCCTTGAGGTCGACCTTGATCGCGTCAACGGTTTTTGCGAGGTCGGCCAGCGCCGGTTTCCGGATATAGCCGTTTGAAACCACGGCGCTGCGCACGCCCCGGCTTTTGCCGGCCGCGGCCGTGTCGCACACGAACTCGGTGAAAACCACGGGCTCGTTGTATGTATAGGCGATGGATTCGCATTTCCGCTGAACGGCCGCCTGAACGACGTCCGCCGGAGCCATTTCTTCGGTTTCGGTGCTTTCGGGCGAGCCCCGAGACAATTCCCAGTTCTGGCAGAACTTGCAGTCCAGATTGCAGCCGACCGTGGCGATGGACAGGGCTGTCGAGCCCGGCAGGAAATGAAAAAAAGGTTTTT
>JBFZEN010000408.1:0-9112 GCA_041306805.1 bacterium | reverse complement strand
TAAGTGTGACGAATGTGCCGCTCCTCCGGCATATCGAAACCAGGAAACGTTACGGCGGAAACATGATCTTCGATTACAAATTGCCTTCCGGTACCATCAAATCGGTGAACATGTACACCCGTCTGAATTCCGATTTTCAGGACAACCGCACGGTCTTGAATTATTTCGACAAGAGTCTGAATTTTACCTATCGGGAAGGCGTCAATGCAACCGATCTGACCATGAATTCAGTCGAGTTAAAAAACGATTTTAAACGGATCATGATCGATTTGAGAGCTTCTCATACTTCTTCTAAAAACAGTTTGCCGGAATCTCCGTTTGTTGAATTTAAAACGGGTCAAGCGACGACAGGCGCTGTCACACAAAACACGATTCCCGACAGCCTGAAAAAATTATGGGCATATCCGGGCGCCAATCAAGTGTATATGGATAATATCAATCTGTTCAGTTCATTGTACAAAGAGAATAATACGGCGGTTTCATCGAACTTGAAGTTTCCCTTCCGCCTGGGTTCGTATCTTACGGGATACCTGAAAATCGGGGGAGATTATCGCCGGCAAAATAACAGCAACGATCAGAAGACTCCCTATGCGAGCATACGGTCGAGCGGTGCTTTTCAAACAGCGCTGGTGAACGATTTGTCGAGTCGCTTTGGTATAGCCGTCGATCCGTCCACGGCCAAGTTTGCGGGATCGAATTTTACGGGAAGTCCGGAACTCACCCGATCTTTTCTGGATGACCAGTTCGGGAGTATCTATTTTGCTTGCGACCCGACCATCCCGACTGCGATGGCCCGATATTTGTCCGATTCCCCGCAATGGACGGGAAGAGCCACGGGCGGGGCGGATCAGACCGGAGGATGGTATAACGGCATGTTTCAGGTGCTGGCCAATTCCTACGGATACATGGAAGATTACTATGCCACCTACCTGATGTCAGAGTTGGCCATCGAAAATTTCACCGTGGTCGGCGGCGCCCGCTTTGAGAAGACGGCGTCAAAATTTACCGCCTATAATATGTACGATATGCGTAATCCGGATGCTCAGAATTGTGATACGGTGATCGCCCGTCCGGAAAACGAATACTGGCTGCCCATGGTGCAGACCAAATTTGTTCCCTTCGATTGGTTTGACGCGCGTTATTCCTATACCCAAACACTTGCCAGGCCGGACTATCATCAGATGTCCCCCAAAATCACATACGATAATCCAAGGAGGAATATCAGGGCCGGCAATCCCGAGCTGACACCGGCGCGTGCCTACAATCACGATCTGAATTTGTCAGTTCACAGCAATAAATTAGGGATTCTCTCCGCGGGTGGTTTCTATAAAACCATAAAAGATTTCACCTATTATACCACCTACACGCTCCATAAAACTTCCGTTTCAAATGATATTAAAACGATCAGCGATTTTAATATCATGGGTACCAAACCGGAGGATGGGGCTACCTTGTATACATATATCAACAGTCCCCATCCGGCCTACGTCAAAGGCCTCGAATTCGACTTTCAAACCAGGCTATGGTATTTGCCTTTTAAATTGGATGGCGTGGTGCTCGGGATTAACTACACCATGATCGAATCGGAAGCCACGTATCCCCTGCGTGATGAGGTGACCGATTACAGTAAAAGACCGCCCATCACCACCACTCATGACAGCACGCGCACGGGGCGCCTGATTTACCAGCCGAATGACCTGTTGAATGCGTACGTCGGTTATGATTTAAAGGGATTTTCGGCGCGGGTGTCGTTCCTGTTCCAGGGCAATTCCGTCAGTTATGTGGGCGCCTTCCCGGAACAAGACGGGTATACCAGGGACTATTTCCGGATCGATGCGACCATCAGGCAGAACCTGCCGTTTTTCGGGATGGAAATTTATCTGGATCTCAACAATCTCAACAATGAAAAGAACTCGGCGGCGCAGATGTCCATTGACGGTTTTACCAGCGTCAAGCACTACGGACTGACGGCCAATCTTGGAGTCAGAATCAAGTCATTAACTGCAAAAATAAACTAGGAGGGCGGTGTTATGAAACGGTTTTTTGTTTTTCTGATTTGTGTAATGTGTTTATCGGTATCCTTATTCGCGCAGCAAAAGGATACGACGGTTGTCAACGGCATGTACAGCGGTGGAACCGAAGGCGAGTTGAACCGGGCCGTTCAAGCGGCCATTGATGCCGGAACCCTGTCCAAAAATGTTTTCAAGTTAAAGCTGTACGATTGGTACGTTCTGACCGGCGCAATCGAAGTTCCGGCAGGGCAAACCCTTGAAATTTATGCCCCGCCGGCCGGGAATAAACAGGAATCCGCTCCGCCGCAGATGTTATGGACGGCCAGCGGCAGCGTAACCAAAAGTTTTATGATCCAAGTTTACGGCGATCTGATCATGCGGAACGTCTGGGTCCGATTTGCGGATGTCGCCGGCGTTCAGACAGGCACTCCGATTGTCTTTGACGGCGACACAACGGCTGCGAATAAACAATACGGCACCTTTGAAAACTGCATCTTTGAATGGATGCCATGTCCGGCGGTGACCGCATCCGGATCGATCTGCGTCAGGTCCAAACATTTCAACGGCACCTTTAGAAACTGTTTTTTCCGCAACTGCGTGGACAGGCATTACATGTATTACGGAAGGGCTGTTTCCTTCCCGTACGATGTGCCGGGCTATCACTCCGATTATGTATCTTTCGAAAACTGCACGTTTTCCAACATGGGATATGTCTTCATGCAGGAGGGCACCAATTATACCGACAATGTGCATTTCAACCACTGCACCTTCTATAATATCGTGCAATTTCCGCTTGAGAGCGGCTGGTGGTGGAAACTGAGCGTGAACAACTGCCTTTTTATCAATACCTGGATGATGGGGTATGTTCCGGCGCAGGGTCCCAGCAGCGCCACGGTGACTATTCAGCCTGCCGACTCGATCGTTTTTTCGATTCCTTTCAAAGACGAGGACCGCCGTATCCTGTTTACGCACAGCGCTTACTACATTGACAACTGGCTGGTCGACTGGATGAGGGGCGGCTGGGACAAAAATTACGGCAACACAGAATGGAGACCCAACCCCAGAATCACTTCGGTGGGAAATCCCTACAGCCTGGCGCAGTACAAGGCGCGGCTGTTTGACGTGATTCCCTATCCGCGGCCGATGCTGGACAGCACTTCATGCGTGTATTTTGATTCGGTGGGTACCGATGGCAAAAAACTCTATCCCTATATCAATCGTACGGCGCTTTATGATGTCGAAGAATTAAGAGACAAAATCAATCCCCGGTTTGTTACGGCTCCGCTGAATCTGGATCCTCTTAAATATTTCCTCAAGGAGAAATGGGATACCAACAAGGATTCGATGTGGGCCTATATGCCGGAAGCCGGATTCAATCAAGTGTGGCCGTTGCCGGAAAATCTGGCCTATGCCAACGACACGCTTAAAACCGCGGGGATGGACGGCTTCCCGCTGGGCGACCTTTACCACTGGTGGAATCCTGCCGTGAGAGAAGGGGCTACGGATCGTTATTCCGCATGGCTGGCCCAGGCCGGCAATGAGAGGACGAAAATCGCCAAATGGCTGGAAACCGGCAGTGAAAGCGGCAGCGCCGTCGAGGACAAGCCGGGCAGCATGATTCCTGTCGATTTGACTTTGCATCAAAATTATCCGAATCCGTTCAACCCGGGGACTCAAATTGAGTACTCGGTTCCGTTGACCGGCCGCGTGTCGTTGAAAGTGTACAATGCTCTCGGGCAGGAAGTGGCCACCCTGTTTGACGGCGCGCAAAGAGCCGGGAAGTATGTGGTCACCTTTGACGGCGCGGGAGTCGCCGGAGGCATATACTTCTACCGGCTGCAAGCCGAAGGTTTTTCCATCACGAAGAAGCTCGTTCTCATGAAATAAACGTTCTTTCAATTGAACTCCGTCCCGGCTTCTGTTGTACCGATCAACCGCCTTCAGCCGGGACGGGATGGTTAAGACCACGAAGAGGAATTTTTATAGATCCATTTTTATAATTCGATGGGAAGGAGGTGGTTTTGCAGGAGATGGTTTCGGTTATAATTCCCTGCTATTGGGACAATCCGATTCAAAGAAAAGGAGAAGGAAGATGAAGAAAACGACATATGTATTCATCGCCTTAGTAGCTGCATTCCTGTTTTTAAACGGGATTGCAATTCAGGCGCAAACCCCTGTGAATCAATGGGGCAAGACGGCGCAGGGCGGGGCGTGGCCTGTCCTGAACGACGCGGCAACCCCCGCCGGTGAAGCCGGCCTGGGGAACGACGCGGTTCCGACGGGCTGGGCGACGATACGCGGCGGTTTTGATCCCGTTCAGGCGACTACCGAGAAGGCGGTCATTGTCAGGGGGAAGATGGAACTTCTCGGCGGCGGGGGCGGCAGCGCATACACGCATATGCGCTATGCGCTGACCTTCAATGACAGCCTCAACTTGAACTACCAGAATACGGACTCCGCCAAATGGGTTGAAAGCGGCAAGCTCAACCATTACGGATACGAGTTCTGTCCGAGAACCGGCACGGGCATCATGGCCAACGGCAGCGGCTATGTGGGCACGGTCTGGCAGGTCAAAAACGGCAGCTGGTCGAGCAACTGGTCCAACGGCGGCAAGACTATTTCGGCCCTCAAACAGGCTCCCACCGACGCGGAGATGGTGGCGGGCGAATACAACTGGGCCATATCGGTCCAGCCTTTGGCGGACGGCACCAATGAAGTCCGCTGGTCATTGGTTGAAAAGGACAACAAGTACTGGTTTGCCGGCATTGCCATAGACAGCGCCGCGGTGAGCACTCAATTCAACGGCGTTTGTTTCGGTTTCAACAACGATTCAAAAACCACGAAGGTCAATTTCATGGAGGTCCAGATCGACCTCGGCGCGCCCATTGACATTCCGGAAAAGCCGTGGGAAGCGCTTTACGTGAAGGAGTGGGGAAAGACGGTTCAGGGCACGGCATGGCCTATCCTGAACGATGCAGGCTACTTCGACGGGGATGCCGGCATCGGCGGCGGTGCAAGGCCGACCGGTTGGTCCACGATACGCGGCGGTTTTGATCCCGTTCAGGCTACCGCGGAGAAGGCGGTCATTGTCAGAGGAAAGCTGGAACTGGTCGGCGGCGGCGGCGGTAGCGGGTATACGCATCTTCGTTACGCGCTGACTTTCAAGGACAGCCTCACGCTGAACTACCAGAATACGGACTCTGCAATGTGGGCCAATGAGGGCAAACTGAACCATTACGGATACGAGTTCTGCCCGATCACCGGCACGGGTATCATGTCAAACGGCGCCTGGGGTGTCGGCACGGTCGGGGTGGTCAAGAACGGCAACTGGCACAGCACGAATTCCAACGGCGGCAAAGCCATTTCGGCCCAAAAACAGGTTCCCACCAATGCGGAGATGGTGGCGGGCGAATACAACTGGGCCATATCAGTCCAGCCGCTGGCGGACGGCACAAACGAAGTCCGCTGGTCATTGGTTGAAAAGGACAACAAGTACTGGTTCGCCGGAATCGCCATAGACAGTTCGGCGGTTATCGCCAAGTTCAACGGCATCTGTTTTGGCTTCAACAGCGATCAAATCGCCACCCAGGTCAATTTCATGGAGGTCCAGATCGACCTCGGCGCGCCCATTGACATTCCGGAAAAGCCGTGGGAAGCGATCTACGTGAACCAGTGGGGCTTCATCGGCGGCCGCATCGGCGGCTGGAAGTTCACGCCCGGTGATTTCGACGGCGACGCGACCATCTCCGGCACGGCTCCTCCGACAGGCTGGTCCGCATTGCGCGGCGAATTCAAGGAAACGGTGGCTCCGACGACGGCCATGGCCATGGTCGTGACTGGCAAGATCGAATTCGTGGGCGGCGGCTTCGAGGCCTGGAGCAGCCTGCGCTACGGCGTGTTCTACAGCGACAGCGCGGGAACGCTGAACACGACCAGCGTCGATTCCACGCGCTGGACCGGGACCGAAAACAACAATTACGGCTACCTGTTCCTTCCTCAAAGCGGCGCCAACCCCGCCGTCTCCTGGCAGGGTATCGGCCAGACCGGGACCTACGGAGCCGTCGTCAACAGGCCCTGGATCAGCACCAACGGCGCGAACGACTACGTGCTGGGCAGCAATTTGCATGAAGGCGCCGCAGTGGCGGGCGCGGGCGTATACGACTTCGCCATGTCATTCGCCCCCAAAGAGGACGGCACCATGGAAGTCAGGTTCTCCATCGAGAAGGCCGACAAGAGTTACAAGTGGGCCGGAATCGCGATCGACAACCACAGCCCGCTTGCCACGAAAAAATTCAACTGCGTGGCTTTCGCGTTGAACTCGGGTACGACGACCACGGCCATGAAACTCCAGGAGGTGAAAATCGATCTGGGCGATCAGATCGACGTGACCACCGGCGTCGGGGAACTCGCCGACGTATCGATTCCGACGGTCTATGCCCTGAGCCAGAGTTACCCGAACCCGTTCAATCCGTCCACCACCATTGGATTCGCACTGCCGCAGAGCAGCAACGTCCGGCTGGTGGTCTACGATTTGATGGGCCGGGTGGTGGCCGAGCTGGCGAACGGCCATTTCAACGCCGGGTATTATAAAGTCACCTTCGACGCAAGGAACCTTGCTTCAGGCGTTTACTTCTACCAGCTGAAGGCGGGGGACTTCACCAGCGTCAGAAAGGTATCGTTCTCGAAATAATTCGGTCAGACAGAATGGTCCGGACGCCGGAACGGCGCCCGGACCATTGGGAACTGTTCATTGATTCATGATTCACGCGAGCAGCCTGTCCATGGTTCATGGACAGGCTGCTTTTTCAGTAACAACCGGCGTCATTCAACGTTCAGAGGTAAGATAAATGAAAGAAACGACGAGCCGCTGCATTCGAACGATTTTCATGACGATGGCCGCCTGCCTGTGCCTTTCGCGGCCGGCGAAGGCGGAAGTCCAGGCCGACACCATCCAGACCACGGTACCTGCTCTTAAAAACGTCTATGCCAATGACTTCACCATCGGCTGCCTGCTGTCGTACCGGCATATCGGGTTCCCCGGCGACATCCCAGTGGTTGGGCAGTCCCCCGTCATCGCCCCCAACGGGGGCAAGCTCATCCAATTCCACATGAATTGCATGTCCCCGGGCAACAACATGAAGCCCCAGTATACCGTGGACCTCTCCGCAAGCGCCGCAGCGTACAACACGGTTTCAGCGGCGGGCAAGGACTCGGCCGACACGCACCCTGTGATCCGGTTCAACGGAGATATCATCGCACAGCTGAATTGGGCCGAGAGGCAGGGGTTCACCTTTCGCGGGCACACGCTGGTCTGGCACAGCCAGACTCCGGGCACGGGTTTTTTCCGCAACGGGTACGCTTCGACCGGGGCGCGGCTGACAAAAGAAAAAATGACCGAGCGCATGGAAAATTACATCAAGAATGTGATCCGGATCATTCATGAAGGATGGCCGGGAATGCTTTCAGCCATTGACGTGGTGAACGAGGCCGTGAACGAAAACGGAACAGACAGGACTTCGGACAGTGAATGGTACGCGACGTTCGGAGACAACAGCTACCTGATGAAGGCCTTCGAACTGGCCAGAAAATACACGGTTCAATACGGCGAAACCCAGATGAAGCTGTACTACAACGATTACAATACGCACTCCGCAAGTAAAGCGGACGGCATCGTCAGGATATTGACCCCCATTTTCCAGGCAGGCTACCTGGACGGCATCGGAATGCAGGAGCACGACGGCAACGCGTCGCCGACGGCAGAACAATGGATCGCCACCTACAACAAATTCTATCCTATTTGCAGCGAAATGGCCGTGACCGAGCTGGACGTGACGACCGGCAGCGGCAGTCCCACCGCCTCCGTTCTGGCGCAGCAGGCGAACCAGTACGGGCAATTGTTCAAGTGTTTCGTCGAAAGAAGTTATCTTTCGGGGCGCGGCAAGATCATCAACGTCAGCAAGGACGGTTTGAACGACCAGTACACGTTCAAAACCAATCAGGCCTCGTCGCTGTGGGACGCCAACAACCAGTGCAAGCCGGCCTTCTACGCGGTCGCCGATATCGGCATCCATTACAACGCACTGGACTCGCTCATTTCCCTGGCAGACACCCTGCATCAAGCCGACTATACACCCGGATCCTGGTCGCCTTTTGCCGCTGCATTGACTTCCGCAAAAACCGCCATGCGCCAGAACTATTCCGCCTCGGTATCTGCCGCGGACGCCTTGCGCGGGGCATATGAGAATTTGGAATCAGCCGTCGACGGATTGGTCAAAACCGTTTCCAATGTGTGCACAACCGGTGAGACCGGCCCTCATGCATTTTCCCTGGGCCAAAATTACCCGAACCCGTTCAACCCGGTCACACGGATCGAGTACTCGGTTCCGAAGGCCGGCCGTGTGTCGTTGAAGGTGTACAACGCCGGCGGGCAGGAAGTGGCCGTGTTGTACGACGGAACCCAACAGGCCGGCAGCCACGCCGCGACCTTCGATGGCAGGGGATTGGCCAGCGGCGTTTATTATTACAGGCTCAATTCCGTGGATGTCACCATCACGAAAAAGTCAGCCCTTATGAAGTAGGGGATTTTCATTGCGTTCTTCCCGATACGGTTACGGTGTTTCCTGAAAAATCCGTCCGTTACCGGATCAGGAATCCGAAGATTGAACTCCGGAGCGGATTAAATGGATGTCGGGATCGACTATTCCTCAAGGCGATAGTGAGAATGAAGATGATGGCAACGAGTCTACGCAACATCCATACGCGGAAGGCGTTTTCCTTAATGGGATGCCTCATCCTGCTCGCCTGTGCACCGGTTCTTTCACATGCTCCTGCGGCAAGGACCAAAAGTGTCCCCAGGCAACGCATTTCCATAAACGAAAACTGGCGCTTCTACAGGTATGATCCGGTTGAAAAAGCGGACAGCCTGATCTACGATGCGCGTCCGGAGGTCCAAGATCACAATGATGACATGCCCGCCGATGCCAGGCCGACCGAGGCGGAGGATGTCGAAGCGGCCCGCGTGGTACTCAAACCCTGGATTTTACCGACCGGCAATGACTTGATCAAGGACCCTGCCAGGCGTTATACCCGCCCCGAAGGCA
>JBFZEN010000407.1:0-6246 GCA_041306805.1 bacterium | reverse complement strand
ATCTTTCGACAAACAAACAAGAATCTGGGGTCATCCGGTTTAGACGATGTGGATATACCTGGGGTTGATATCCGCCGTATTTCTCGGCCTGTACGACGTCAGCAAGAAACATGCGGTCACGCGGAATGCGGTTCTGCCCGTCCTTTTCTTTACGACTTTGACCGGAGCGCTGGCCGCGGCGCCGTGTTTTGTTCTTACGGCCCTTTCGCCAGGGCTTTCAGCGCGATTGGATCTGGCTGTGGATGGCCTGTCGGCGGCCGAACATGGCCTCGTTTTTTTAAAGGCGGTGATCGTTTCAACGGCGTGGTGCCTCAGTTTTTTGGGTTTGAAACATCTGCCCATTTCCATTGCCGCCCCGATCGCGGCCTCCGGACCGATATGGACTTTCGCAGGCGCCCTGATTCTGTTCGCCGAAAAACCGGATCTCCTTCAATGGGCAGGGGTGGTGGTCAGTTTCGCCGGGTATTACCTTTTTCAGGCTGTCAGTCAAAAAGAGGGAATCGTCTTCCATAAAAACAAGTGGGTTTTACTGATGGTTTTCGGCACCATCGTCAACGCGGGAAGCGCGCTGTACGACAAATTCCTCATCCAGTCCATCCGTATTTCACCCATGGCGGTTCAGGCCTGGTTCATGATTTACATGATACCGGTTTTCGGCCTTGAAATGATGGCGTTTCGTCAGCTGAAAAAAGGTCGCATTTCCCGGCTGTCCTGGCGGACAAGCATCCCTTTAGCCGGGCTGTCTTTATTTGCGGCCGATTTCATCTATTTCAGGGCGTTGAGATACCCCGGCGCCCTCATCGCCATTCTTACGGTTCTGCGCCGGAGCAGCGTGGTTCTCTCGTTCGCCCTGGGGGGAAAGTTGTTCAGGGAAGTCCGCCTGGGCGAAAAAGCGCTGGCGCTCGCAGGTATCTTGACCGGGATCGTTCTCATCCTCCTTTCCGCCTGATTTTTTAAAAAGCCCTTGATAGTTGGAAAAAATTTGGTAATTTACCCTGAAATATTCGTTCTATCATGAATTTGAATCTTCGGGGTTCCTATCCCATTATTCGGAGGCGGACATGGGGCGCTGCGTGGTCATAGACGGGATTCATTTGACCCTGGAGTCGGTTGTTGATGTGGCCCGATATGGCAGCCGTGTCGCGCTGGATGAAACCATCCTCGAAAAAATCAAAAAAAGCCGTTCCTATGTAGATCAGGCCGTAGACCAGGTGCTGAATCCGTCCATTCCCGAAACCGTCAGGAAAAACCGCCTGATATACGGAGTAACGACGGGTTTCGGATGCCATAAGGAATTCATCATCCGGAACCGCGAAGAGGCGAATCAGCTTCAGCGGAACATCCTGATGAGCCACGCCTGCGGCGTGGGCGCCCTTCTGGATCCTGAAGTGGTTCGGGCTGTGATGCTTTTGAGGCTGCAATCTTTCGCCATGGGGTATTCGGGAGTGAGGCCCGAACTTCTGGAATGGATAGTCGAACTGCTCAACAACAGGCTTCATCCCCATGTCCCTGAACAGGGCTCGGTGGGATCGAGCGGCGACCTGTGCCCGCTGTCGCATGCCGCCCTGGTATTGATCGGCCGGGGCCAGGCAAGTGTGGACGATCTTTCTGCAGACGGCCGCTGGTTTAGGGGAAAGGCGATGGAGGGCATGGAGGCGCTGGAGAGTATCAGACCCGCCCTGGCCGGTAAGGGGCTGTCTATTCCCTATGAATTGAGCACCAAAGAAGGCCTGGCATTGACCAACGGGGCTACGGTCATGACGGCGATAGGCGTTCTGGCCTGCCACGACGCCTGGAACGCCATACGGCACGCGGATATGGCCGGGGCCATGACTTTGGAGGCTTTGGGCGGAAGAACGCGGGCCTTCGACCCGAAGGTGCATTCCGCGAGGCCCTTCGCAGGCCAGATGCAGAGCGCTGAAAATGTCCGGCGACTCACGGCCGAGAGCGCGCTGACCGACAAGAACGGTGACGTGCACGACGCTTATTCCGTCCGATGCATTCCGCAGGTTCACGGGGCGGTGAGGGACTCGCTGGCCCACATCCGGAAAGTGCTGGATATTGAAATCCGTTCGGCCACGGATAATCCGCTTTTCTTCGAACCCGATCCCCCGCCTGCCGACGGGATCAGCGAAAAGTGGGATTATTCGGCCGGCAACTTCCACGGAGAGCCCGTGGCGCTGGCCATGGATTTTCTGGGGCTGGCCCTGGCCGAGATCGGAAGTATTTCGGAGCGGCGGACACAGAAACTCCTGGATAAGCACCACAACTACGGGCTTCCCTCCAATCTGGCTCCAGATCCCCGCATCCAGTCGGGTCTCATGATGGCCCATTACACGGCCGCTTCGCTGGTTTCGGAAAACAAGGTGCTGTGCCATCCGGCCAGCTGTGACTCCATTCCAACGTCGTCCAACATCGAGGACCACGTCAGCATGGGCACGGTGGCCGCGCGCAAAGCGAGAACGATTCTCGAAAACGTGGAAAACGTGATCGCCATCGAATTGTTGTGCGCGGCTCAGGCCATTGATTTCAGGACGGGGCGCCTTCCGGGCCTGTCCGGCGAAACGTTCAAGGGCATACCCGGGAAGGGAGTCGCGGCCGTGCAACAGGCCGTCCGTTCGGTGGGCATCCGCGCGATGGAAAGCGACCGTGAGCCGTCTCCGGATATCCTGGCCATGAAGCAACTGGTCGAGAGCGGGACCATGATCCAGGCGGCGGAGAAGGAAACGGGGAAGCTGCATTAAAGGCGGGAACCGACAGCAGGGGCAAAAAGGACACTCCATGCACCGCATCCATCAATCCACCATCTCCACCAGCGGCGTGGTAAGGCCCACGGTCGTCGAGGTGGACCTCTCCATCCTGGCCGATAATTTTGAAGCCGTTCGCAAACACGTGCGTCCTTCCAGGCTGATGCCCGTTCTCAAGGCCAACGCGTACGGCCATGGCGTCGTGCGCGTCGCCCGGATGATGCAGACTCTGGGCGCGGACGCGATCGGGGTCGCCGTTCTTGAAGAGGGCATATTGCTGCGCGAATCGGGGATCACCCTGCCCATCCATGTCCTGGGCGGCGTTCTGGGGAACCAGGTACCGCACTTTTTGAAACACGATTTGACGATTACCGTTTCATCCGTTGAAATCCTGAAACAGATCGACGCCGTGGCGCTCAAACTCAAGATGAAGGCCAAAGTCCACCTGAAAATAGACACGGGCATGGAACGCATCGGCGTGCACCATTACAACGCGGAAAAATTTTTTGAGACGGCACTGGAATGCAAGCATGTTTTTATGGAAGGGGTTTTTTCGCACTTTGCCAACGCCGACGCCGCCGATCTCACACACGCCCGGCTGCAGCTTGAACGGTTCCACGAAACCCTGTCTTTTTTTGAAAAACGCGGATTGCCGCCGCCGCTGCGGCACATGGCCAATTCCGGCGCCATACTCCAGTTGCCCGAATCGCGGCTCGACATGGTCCGCGCCGGAATTCTGCTGTACGGTGTGTACCCGTCGCCCGAAGCAAAGCGAACCGTCCATGTCAAACCCGCCCTGTCGTGGAAATCGCGAGTGGTCTATTTCAAAGTCATCCGGGCCGGGAGCCCGGTGGGGTACGGTTCCACCTGGAAAAGCGATCATGACGTCCGTTCGGTCACGGTGCCCGTGGGATATGGGGACGGTTATTTCCGTTCCATGTCGAACCAGGCCAGCGTAATCATCAGGGGGAAAAAATACCCCGTGGTGGGAACCATATCCATGGACCAGATCGTCGTCAACATCGAGGGCGACAGCGCCTTTCACGACGACGAGGTGGTGCTGATCGGAAGCATGGACGGTGAAACCGTCTCCTGCGAGGACCTCGCGGAATGGGCCGGCACCATACCCTATGAAATCCTGACCAACATCAATACAAGGGTCCCGAGACTCTATCGGGAACAGGGATTGGGGATCAGGGGATAGAGACTCGGGATCCGGGGCAGGGAATGATGGGGATTGCCTGTCGCGAAAGGGAAGCCATATGGGAAGCCCAATTTCAGATCTCAGATATCAGACCGCAGGACTACGTTTGAAGATCTCAGATCTGACATAAAAAATCTGAGATCGTTAATCTGCGATCCGAGATTTTTTACTTTGTCCCCTTGCCAGCGAAGCGAAAATGCCCAGAAATGAAAAGCAGGCAAAAAGGATAAAGGCCGTATGCATGGCCCCGAGAAACGGCGTTCGGACGGCGGGCGTGACGGCGGTGTCTCCCAGAAACAATGAAAAAACCAGCATGGCTATTCCCATGCTCAGCATCTGACCGGTGAGACGCATGGTGCCGAGTATGGCCGACGCGACGCCATAAGCCGCTTTATCGGCCGAACCCATTACGGCATTTGTGTTTGGCGAAGAGAAGAGCGACAATCCGAATCCGAGAAAACAGAGACAGAAAACGACGAAAGGGACGGACGATTCCGTCTGCAGACCCGAAAGGAAAATCAACGCCACTGTGTTCAATGCCATGCCGAGCGAGGCGAGCGTCCGGGGTGAAATTCTGTCTGACAAGCGGCCGGCCAGGGGTGAAAATACGGTCATGATCAGCGGTTGAGAGACCATAATCACTCCGGCCTGCTGGGGGCTGAAGCCGCGGACGATTTGAAGGTACAGGCTCAATAAAAATGCCGAGGCGGAGGTTGAACAATAATTGGCCAGCGCGGCCAGGTTGGAAAACGTGAAAACCGGATTGTGCCTGAACAGGCGCAGGTCCAGGAGCGGCGAAACCGCCTTGTTTTCAAGGAATAGAAAACAGGCAAGTCCCGCGAGCCCTGAAAGCATGGCAATCCACCCGGCGGCCGAAGGCAGTTTTGAAAAGCCGACCATGAGAAATACCACAGCCGCGACGTAAATCAAGATGCCTGTCTTGTCCAGGGGTTCTCTGTCTCCGCCTTTCCAGTCGATCTTCAGTTTCCTGAGCATGATCAGAAAAAGCAGCAATCCCATAAAACCGTTCATATAGAATATACTTTTCCATCCCAGGCGTCCGGTCATCAGGCCCCCTAAAAAGGGACCGAGCGACAGGCCGAGGTACACAGCCGCCACATTGATACCAAGGACCCGGCCGCGTTCACCCGGGGGAAAAACAGACGTCAGCATCGCCATGCCCGTGCCGAAAATCATGGCGCCACCGGCACCCTGGGCGGCGCGCATGGCGATGAAAACCCACGCGATCGGAGAAAACGGTATCAAGAATGAAAACAGGGAGTATCCGGCAAGACCCAGTACGAAAATACGCTTGCGGCCGTACAAATCGGCCAGTTTTCCGAATGGGAGCAATAGGGCGGCTGAAGAAAGAATGTACGAGGTGGCCACCCAGCCCAGGGTGACGGCATTCATGCCGTAGACACCGCCGATTTGCGGTAAGGCGATGGTAACGGCGGAACCCATGAACGGAGTCAGAAAGGAACTCAGGGAGGCGGCTATGAGTACTGTGTTTTTATCGGAGAGACGCATGGGTGAAAATAATAAAAAGAGGCCGATAAAACAAGGGATTTGGTTTTGACGGAATACCGGAGGAAACGCCCGGGCGGTTCCATGCCTCAAATGTGCGGTTGTCTGCATTCCTCTAAAGGGGCAAAAGTTCATGGCTGCATTTTTTCACCGGAAATATAAGCGCCGGGAAGCGTTGCCCGGCTCATGGGCGCGGATCATCCAGTCCCGCGTGCCGTATGCGGCCGGACTTGGCGAAAAGGAGATGGTAACTCTCAATTTTCTCGTTGCGGCCTTCATCCGAAAAATCCGGTTCGAGGGCTGCCGGGGAATGGCGGTCAACGATGAAGTCCGCGTCGTTATCGCGGCCCAGGCCTGCCTGCTGATACTGGGAGGGGCGAAGGACGCCTATGCGGGCCTCCGGTCCGTTTTGGTTTATCCGGACACCTTCATTGCGCCTTCGGTGGAACGCGAAGGAGAATGGATGGTGAACGAGACCGAAGAGGCCCGGTCGGGTGAATTCTGGACGCAGGGTCACGTGATCCTTTCGTGGGACGACGTGCTTTTCAGCGTGTCGCGGCCGCGGGACGGATACAACGTGGTATTCCACGAGTTTGCCCATCTCATCGACCACCAGACCGGCGCTTCGCAGGGTATGGAGGGTGAACTCCATGCCGGCGCGTTCAAGAGGGCGTTCTTCCGGGAGTACAGAAAGCTGGCGGACGCGCGGAACCGGCGCGGGCGCACCTGGTTGGATCCCTATGGGGCTGAAAGCCCGGCCGAGTTTTT
>JBFZEN010000406.1:0-8355 GCA_041306805.1 bacterium | reverse complement strand
GTGAAAGACGCCCCCGTGCAGAAACATGGATGAAAAAAGCGTGACGGCGTTGGGCCAACCCGTTTGCAGTCCTGGCGCCAGCCCGGGCAGTTCGGCGAAATGGGTGATTTCCCAGGGAATGGCCCCGAATCGGTATACCCATGCCTGGCCCGCCTGGCCGAGCGCGGCCTGGTAAATGAACACCCCCGCATTCGCCGCGATGAGAAGAACGGTGACCAGCGGAAAGGTCCGGGAAGGATTTTCATCGCGTATGGGAATCACGGTGCCGTCAGTCCACGAAAAAGGTTCGCTGGGCCGATGCCGTGTTGCCGACCCGGTCGCGCACCACCACGTCGAGGCGGTGCCTTCCCCTGGCAAGCGGTTCGTCCGGAACGCAGAAGGCGGTGTGCGAAAGGGGATTGTATTCCATGACCAACCGGGTGCTGTCGAGCAGGACCGTGTAATGATCCTCGTCCGGCGTGCCCGTCTGCCCGTCGTAGAAGCGGACGGACAGCATCGCGTTTTTGCCGCGGACATGCTTACCCTGGCCGGGCCGGACCCGGGCGATAGCCGGCTGAATCGTGTCGCGCGCCAAGGTCACCGGCATCAGGGCCCCGAGCCATGCCGTGACCGATTTGCCCCGCCGTTGGGCGCCCTGAAACGAGAAGGCGCCGAGCCGTTTCGCGAATACGGCCGCCCTGTCTCCGTTCCCCGCAAGGGACGAGGCGTCGATCAAGACCTGTATTTTATTTTTCAGCGGAAAATCATCGGGCATCACAGAGTAGATCTTTCCAAGACGTCCCGGATTTGTCCTGGAATCGGCCTCGGTTTTGACCGTGCCCCAGATGGATTTATAAACCGACCCCGGAGGGAACACCACCTCGCAGGCGCCGTCGGCCGAAGCCATGACGCCTCCCGTCTCGCGGGAGACGTGAAAAATGCGCATCGTGTCCGATACGCACTGTTCCCACCCCGCCTCGGGCAGAAAGCGGACCTCGGTCACCAGCACGCCGTCCACGGACGGCAGAAGAAGCATCTGGCCGATGAATTCCCGCGTGGATTTCGGAACGAGGGGAATGAAGCCGAACGGCCTGCCGTTCACCCGGACGGCGATGCGCGGAATTTCGGAAACAGGGACGTCGAACTTCAGGCGGGCGACCAGGGTCGCGTCGATGATCTGCTTTTCGAATTCCATGCGCGGTACGCGTATTTTCCCGGGCACGCCTCCCGTCCAGCCGTTTCCGGGGAATTGCACGCGTCCGACGGCTTCGGCCATCGGAACCATGCGCACGGTGCCCGTGATCACGGCCGTGTTTCCGGAATAATCGCTCGCCTCGATCCGGATGTCGTGTCCGCCGGGCGCGAGCGTGACGGAACCCGGTTTCACGACGCCGTTTCCGCCGGGCGAACAGATCATGCCCGCACCGGGCAGGTCCGGTTCGTGAAAGGTCAGCGTGTTCTCGACTTCCTTGTACAGCTTGTGAAACACCCCCAGTCCGTGCCGGTTCAAACGGCATTCCGTATGCATGTCGATTTCGCGTATCTGTTCCAGCGGAAAACTTTGGCACTCCATCTTGAACACCTCCGCGCCGTCCACATGCAATCTGACGCGGTACAGACCGAGCCGGTTCGGGCATCCGTTCACCATGTCGAATCCCGACAGCGACAGCCCGACGTCGCCCCAGCACGTCACCTCCCCGGCCAGCCGGTACGATTTGCTTTTGGTTTTGATCAGGCGGAACCGCTTGGCCGTGAATTCGCCGTCCACATGCGAACCCGCGCACAGCGGCGTCACGGAAAGCCACGACAGAAGCGGGGCCAGGTTGTCCTCAATGCTGTATCCGAGCGCGAGCGGATTGATCATTTTTTCGTTTTCGTCGCGCAGTTCGAAATGGAGATGGGGCGCGCCCGTGCCTCCGGAAGATCCCGTGTAGGCGAGAATTTCGCCCTTTCTGAAAGGCAGCAGACCCGGCGGGAACGACATGTCCACGGCGAAGCGGACAAGGCGTTTCTGTTCGGCCTTGACGCGCGCCTCGATGGAAGGCGCGAAACGCGACAGATGCGCGTACACCGCGGTCAGGTTCGTCCGCGTCCTGAAATAAACCACGCGGCCGTAACCGAAGGGAGACACCGCGATGCGCTCCACCCAGCCGCTGTCGATAGCCAGTGCCTTGTATCCCGAATGCCCCCAGGTCTTGACGTCAATGCCCCCGTGAAGGTGGTTGAAACGGTACTCGCCGAACGTGGAAGTCAGTATGGTGCTGGCATCGGTGGGCCAGACGGCATTTTGACTGAAGCAGGGAAAAACGACAACTGAAATGAGCAACAAGATCAATTGATTCCGGGTCGGTACAGGCAAAAAATCTCCTTTTCCAATCGCGATGACATCATAAATAAATTAAAAATCAAATATCAAATATCAAAATGACAAATAAAAATGGAAGAACCGCAAACCAAAATTCCTGCTTTTCTGATTTTTAATCGAAGATCGAAGACCTACGTCCTGCGGTTTGTCATTTTGATATTTGATTTTTGCTATTTGATATTATTCCATATCCGGGATCACTGTCTTGCATTTGCACAGTCTGCAGAATTCCTTGGCGTCCTCGATTGAGCCGATCACGCTTCCCCAATGCATGGGAATGGCCGTTTTGGCCTTGACGTCTTCGGCGGCCCTGGCCGCCTCCGGCGGCCCCATGGTCACGGTGCCGCCTACCGGAAGAAAAGCCGTGTCGGCGGTGATCTGTTTCATCTCGGGGATGTAATCGGTATCGCCTGCATGGTAGTAGACGACGCCGTCGAAGGTGAAAACGTATCCCGCGTGGTTTTTCTCCCTGGCGTGGTTGGGCAGCTTGAAGTTGTACGCCGGCACGGCCTGGATGGACAGTCCGCATTCGGCAAGGCTGTCGCCGGGTTTGACGGTTTTCACATGGCCCGCCAGTTTGGCGCCGGCTCCGCCCGCGGCCACGATCACCGTGTTCGGCGCCAGAATTTTTCGCAGATCACCGGGAGAGCAATGGTCGTAATGCTCGTGCGTGATCAATATCAGGTCCGCGTGTTTTCCGCCCCGTATTTCATAGGGGTCAACATAGACGGTCCTGCTTCCGGTGATCATGAAACCGGCATGCCCCAGCCAGTGCACGTTTTTCATCACGATCCCCCTATTCCCGCCATTGTCGGACTTCATGGATCAGGGTTTGAAGGATGTCCTTCGCAGCCACCCTCCGGACGGTTTTACCCTTGCGGAAAAGCAATGCCGAGTTCTTTCCGCAGGCCACGCCGATGTCGGCCTCCCTGGCTTCTCCGGGACCGTTCACGGCGCAGCCCATGATGGCGACGGTCAGGTTCTTGGTCTCGCCCGACAGCGCCTTTTCCACGGCCTCGACGATGGGGATCATATCCGTCTGCAGCCGGCCGCATGTGGGGCATGAAACGAGGGTCAGCCCCCTGTCGCGGAGCTGCAGGGCCTTCAAAATCGCCCATCCTGCCCTGATTTCATCCACCGGATCGGCCGTCAACGACACGCGCAGGGTATCGCCAATGCCCTCAGCCAAAAGCGTGCCGATGCCGACGGCCGATTTGAGCGCTCCGGCCTTCGCCGTGCCCGCCTCGGTGACGCCGAGGTGAATGGGGTAGTCGCAGCACGAGGCGAGCATCCTGTTGGCTTCAATGGTGCGCGGCACGTCCGATGCCTTGAGCGAAATCACGACGTCGCCGAATCCCAGGTCTTCGCATATCCGCGCATGCCCGAGCGCGCTCTCGACGAGCGCACCCGGCGTCGCGCCGCCGTGCTTTTTCAACAGCGTTTTTTCAAGAGAGCCCGAATTGACGCCGATGCGTATGGGCAGGCCCCTTTCGCGGGCCGCGTCGAGCACCTTTTTCACGCGTTCCCCGGAACCGATGTTGCCGGGATTGATGCGGATCTTGTCGGCGCCCTGCCTCACGGCCTCGAGGGCCAGCCTGTAGTCGAAGTGGATGTCGGCCACGAGCGGAACGGAAATTCGCTTCCTGATCGCCCCGATGGCCCGGGCCGCGTTCATATCGGGAACGGCCACGCGCACGATTTCACAGCCGGCCTTTTCAAGTCTGCGTATCTGCGCCACGGTCGATTTCACGTCGTCCGTTTTTGTGCACGTCATGGACTGCACCGTCACCGGAGCGTCCCCGCCGATCACGAGGCCGCCGACATGCACCGGCCTGCTTTTCCTTCTGGCGATCACGGTATAACATACGAATTTTTATAGGGTTTTTCAAGTTTTTACTCAATGTTTGACTGATTGACTGGAAAATATTACTTCATTAATTGACTAAAAAATCGAAAAAGGTTTGGCCTCACATTCTGTTTATTCTTTCCATTTTGATTTTTAATTTGTCATTTTGATTTAATATTTTTACATTTTCATATACTTCTGTTCAAAGGAGGGAATCCGGCATGGAACGGATCCGGATGATCGAATACAAGGGCAAGACGATACTGCTTGAGGATTTCTCGAACCTGCAGCCCGGGCCTGAATTCTACATGGAACTCGAAAAGGCCGAGCGACTCACCCGCAGCCAGCCGCCCAAATCGGTCCTGACGCTGTTCGACGCCACGAATTCCAGTTTCGACGCGGGCGTTCTGACGGCCCTGAAGAGTTTCGTCAAGGGAAACACGCCTTTCGTTAAATACTCCGCCGTCGTCGGCATGAAGGGGCTGAAAGAGATCGGTCTCGCCGCGGTGAGCAAGGCGGCGGGCAGGCCGCTGGAGCTGTGCCATACGCGCGATGAGGCCCTCGATTTTCTGGCGGAACTGGAGTGACCCGACTACGCGCCTCCGCCCGGCGGACGGTGTTTTCATCCTGAAAATGATGCCGTCATCATCACTGGCCTTTGCTGGAGTATTCATATGGAGCGCATCCGGTTGATTCAATACAAAGGAAAGACCATCCTTCTGGAGGATTTTTCGAACATGCGCCCCTGCCCCGAGTTTTACAAGGCCCTTCACTCGGCGCAGGAAATCACCCGCAGCTGCGCCCCCAAGTCGGTGCGGACGCTCTTCGACGCCGCCGGCGCCGCTTTCGACATGGGCGCCGTGACCGTATTGAAAAAATTCGTCGAGGGGAACACGCCCTATGTCAAATGTTCCGCCGTTGTGGGAGTCAAGGGATTATCGCGTATCGTGCTCTCCGCCCTGTCCCAGGCGGCCGGCCGGACGTTTCATGAGTTTGACACGCGCGAAGAGGCGCTGGAATACCTGGCATCGCAGGACTGATACGGCAAAAAAACCGGGTTCACGATGCGGTTATTGATCAACGGTCGGATATCAATTGACCGACGCCACAATCTTGCTGATCTTTGATTTTCATTTTGACCGAAGATCGAAGGCCTGCGGCATTTTAATTCCTTCTCATCCATTCACAAAAAGCAGGAACAGCAAAACAAGACCCGCTCCAACGACCGAGCATAAAAAATTCACCCTGTCGTTGTTCATCCAACGCGACCCCGAAACGAGGCGGGTCGCGTGGCCGCCGCAATGCAACGGCTTCTCCGTGATCTTGGCGCAGGCCGGGCAGCGGTACTGCGCCTGAATCGTCGCGCCCAGAAGGCTGTCGGCGAGGCAGGCGGCAAAACCGGCCAGGGCAACGACCCAGAAATTCATGCCGGCAGGCGACAGGTTCAGGCCGGGCGGGGCTGCCGCCCATCCGCTCAATGCGATAAGGACGCTGCCCGCCATCGCACCCGCCGTACCCAACGGCGACACTGCCCCCGATCTCCCCCTGGGCACGGCTTTGAAACCGATCATCGAGCGGGGATTGCTTTTCGAAAACAGGCCTATTTCCGTGCCCCAGGTATCGGCGTTCACCCCTGCCACCGCGCCCAGAAACATCAAAAACCAGCATGGGTCCGGAAAAAAATGGACCATCAGGGACAAACAGCCAGACGTTCCCCCGTGGGCCAGCACCTGCCCCGCATCCCTCGTATCGGTTTTCTCGAACATCGATTCGAAGCGTTTTTTCCTGTCCTTCCCGTACCTCGAGAGCAGGCTCGATGAAATAAAAAACACGAGTATGGGAACCGTCCAGCTCCATCCTCCGGCGCCGAAAAGAACGGCGGCGAGAATGAAGGCGGCGGCGCATCCGCTCAGCGAAAGAAATCGGAACAGGAATGACAGGGCGGCCGCGGCCAGCCCCAAACCCGCGCCCCAGGCGAGACGCGAACCGGCGGCAGGGGGCGAAAAAAGCATGAGATTGATGGCGAACGCGGCCCCGAGCGGAGCCGTGAGGTTGTCCGAACCCATTTTGGACAGCGCCTCCAGGGGCGTGGCGAAAGCCGCCGCGATAATGCCAATCCACGCCGCCTCGGCGGAACGGATAATCATGTGGTCGAGCGAAGCGACGCGGGGAAGAAAAATCCATACGATCAGAAAGGACGACAAGGCCATGACGGCCGAGCCCTCGAGCGATTTCTTGTCCTTCCAGAGAATGATTTCATGAGGCTTCTTGAGGTTTTCACCGACGAGGGCCGCCGCGGCGTCGGCCAGCGCGAGAACGAGCATCGACAGTACCAGCACGGTTTTGCGCCCGTCCCAGCAGAACAGAACCAGAATCAGAAACGTCAGCGGGTAAAACACCGTGCCGTAGCTTTTCCTCGCCGTGCCGTGCATGCCCTTGAGCCTGCCCGTCGCGACGCCGAACAGGTCGACGGCAATGAAGAGTACGGCCAGCCAGGCCAGAGGCCGGTTTGAAACGAAGAAAAAGGGGCTGAAAAAAACGAGTATCCCCGTGAGCACGTGCACCAGTTTCCGGTTGACTTCGGCGGACCAGCCCAGACGCTGCCGGGTTTTCTCGGCCATGAAAATGAACAGCGCGATGCCGCATAAAAAGAAAATAAAACGCAGCCAATCCGCCGCCGGCGCCTCGAAAATGAATTTCGCAAGATTCATTTTAAAATCGTTCCCGTTCTGAGAACCGTCTCATGGGAGAAACCAACCGTTTCAGGCCTTTTTCAGACCGTGCCGGCGAACGGTTCCGCATCCCCACTGACCCGGTTTTACGGTCATTCACCGGACCCGGCGGGTTCAGGCGGTTTCATTTCCTTTTTCAGGCGAATCGGGAACGGGACCGGTTTGGGCGCCGCTTTTATCGAGCTTGCGCAGTCTTTTTTCTTCCTTTTTCTTTTTCCTGGCCAGCTCTTTCTGGCGTTTCTCGCGTTGGTAGTTGACTTTGACCAATCCATCATCCTTTCATGTGTGTGTTCACCCAATGGATAATTCGAACCATGCGGTGATTCAATGCGATCCGTCCTATTTCATCAGGACGCACTTTTTCGCTTCCTGAAAACGCCCCGCCGTGATCCGGTAGACATAAACGCCGGGTGAAACCGCAAGGGCGTTCCATTGCACCGTGTGCATGCCCGGTTTTTCGTCGTGACCGCCGAACAGGGCGGCTCTTTTGCCGAACAGGTCGAACACCTCGACGGTCACGCTCGCCGGTTCGGGAAGCGAATACGAAATCGCTGTCGAGGGATTGAACGGATTCGGACGGTTCTGCATCAATTCGAATCCGGACGGCTTCACGCGCGTCGTTCCGTCCTCCACCTCGGTCGCCAGCCCTTCGGCGTGGGCATCCATCCAGGAGAGGCGTTTCCCCACCCACCATGTGAGGTAATCGACCTCCTGCCGGTACGTGGTGAAGGTGTAAAAAACGGCCGGAACAGGCCACCACCCCTCACCGCCTTCTCCGGGTCCCGACCAGATCTCGAAATTCCTTTCCTTCGCTTCGCCGAGCGTGTCGGCCATGGAGTTGATGAGCGCAATGACCCTGTCCGTTTTCAGCACACCGGACCTGAGTTCGGTCCAGCGGTCGCGGATGCGGCGCGCGAAGGAGGGTTCGTGCACGAGTTTCCTCCAGAAAACGGGCGGCTGGGACTGGTCACTCAACGCCTCGTATAGGGTGCTCAGGTTGTCGATCTGCCAGTTCTCCGTATCCTCGGCCCCGTAATAATTGGCGTTGCCCGTGGCGAGGTCCATGTCCCAGACCGGCCCGGCGCACAGTTTTCCCCCTCTGCTGTCCCTGTCTTTATGGAAGAAGGCGGACAGGCGGTACGCGTCCACGTTCTTGCACAGTTCATTCAGCAGAAAATGGTCGACAAATGAATCGGCGTCGATGTATTTCGCGTATCCGGTTTCCGGATTCGCGAAACCGGCCCCGTTCATGGCCGCCTCGAAGGCGTCAATGTATTCCTCGACGAATTTCCTCTGTTTCGGGGCGAGGTCCTCCATTTCGGGGTCGTGGAACTGGTAATAGATGCTGGCATACCGGCCCCCGGCCGGCCGGTAATGGGACATGAATCCTTCGTATCCCCTGTCGATCTTGATGACGTATCCCCCGGTGAGCG
>JBFZEN010000405.1:0-12418 GCA_041306805.1 bacterium | reverse complement strand
GACGAATACGATTTTATCTCCGCCCGCCGACGGCGAAACGACATCCCAGTCCTTGAAGAATGTGATCCGCTTTGCGGTTTTATCCTTCAAATCGAGAGAGTACAGGTTCATCCTGCCGTCCTGCCGGTCCGAGGCGAAAAAAAGCGCGTCTTTCATCCACATGGGGCGGTTGTCGTAACCCGGGTAATCGGTCAGCCTTGAGAACGACAGGCGTTCCAGGTCCGCGAGCCAGAGATCCTGCTGGTCTCCTCCCTTGTAGCCGTTCCAGTGCATGCGGTCCGAATCGTTCCGGTTCAGTGCCGCGAAACGCCCATCCTGAGAGAAAGAAGCGAAGCGGACGCGGTCGAATGGATAAGGCAAGGACGGCCCCCCGCCTGCAGGCACCATGAAGGCGTTCCGCAGTTTCGTTCTTTCGGACCTGAACAGCACGGCTTTTCCATCCGGCAGCCATTCGACCACTTCGTCGCTTTTCGGATGGAAGGTCAGCCGGAGCGGCCGGCCTCCCTCGGCAGGCATGACGTACACGTCGCGGTTTCCGTCGTATTCGGCCGTAAAGGCGATGCGCCGCCCGTCCGGCGAGAACTTCGCGAATGTTTCAAGTCCGGGATGCGACGTGAGGCGCGATGCGGCGCCGCCCCTGTCGGACACGAGCCAGAGGTCGTCCTCGAGCGTGAAAACGATTTTCCCGAAACCGATGTCCGGATTTTTTATCAACAGGGGCTCGGCCGGAAAAAGCAGATCAGCAACCAGGATCGCAATCGCGGCCGGTGTTCTTATGCTATATTTTTTATTTAACATCGTCATGCCTGTTGGGTTCCGCGTTCCGAGAACCGGGCATCCAGAGCCGGGTACCCATCGCCGATGGCCGACTGCTTTCCGCTTATCCCGGAACTCGACACTTTAAACTGGGAACTTTAAAATGCAAATTCAGTGCCATGTTGATCAGGTTGTGAACGCCGAAGTCTCCCGCCGAAAAGGGCGGTGCCGATGCGAACCTGGTTCGCCCCTTCTTCCACGGCTATTCCGTATGAATCGGACATGCCCATGGAAAGAATGCGCATGTCCGTGCCGGGCACGGCCATCTCCCGCAGGCGCTCGAAACAGTTCCTGGTTTCCCTGAAAAAGGGGCGCAGTTCCCGGGCATCCGCGAGAAAGGGTCCCATGGTCATGAGTCCCGAAACGCGGACATGCGGCAGGCGGGCCATTTCGCGCACCAAAGTTTCTGCCTGCTCGGGAAAGACGCCGGATTTTTGGCTTTCCCGGGCGCTGTTGATTTCAATAAGGACGGGCATGGTCCTGCCTGCGGCCGCGGCGTGTTTCTCGATGGCCAGGGCCAGTCTGAGCGAGTCGACGGTTTCAATCAGGTCGAAAAGCTCAAGCGCCTTTTTGGTTTTATTGGCCTGCAGGCTTCCGATGCAGTGAAAAAGAGCCGGGCGTCCCAGGGCTTCGATGACGCGCGCCGCTTCCTGAACGTAGTTTTCGCCGATGATCCGGATGCCCGCTTCCACCGCTTCCATGACTTCTTCGGGCGACCGCGTCTTGGCCGCGGCCACGAGCGCGACATGGGGAGGAAGCTCGCTTAAAATGCGATGTACGTTTTCGCGGATGGACATCATCATAATCTCAGAGCTCAGATGAACAATCTTCGTTTTTGAAAAGGTTTTATTGGATTTCCGATTGAAAATTGAAGATCTGCGATCATGAATCGTTCATCTGAGATCGATTGATCTTCGACATGATGAGATCTCAAATTTCAGAAGGAGCGATCCGCATCATTTTAATGCTCCGCCCTGATTTTCCCTCAGCACCCGCATGGCGTTGCCTCCCCAGATTTTCCGGATGGCCTCTGTTGAATATCCCCTGCGGACGAGCTCCTCGGTGATTTTCGGCATTTCGGAGACGTCGCGGAGGTCCGCCAATCCTGCGCCGCCGTCGAAATCGCTGCCGATGCCCACATGGTCGACGCCGGCCACGCGCACGGCGTGGTCGATGTGGTCTGCCAGGTCGGCGACGGTCGCCTTCGTTCCCGGGTACAGGGAATCGATGCGACGGTAGGCCGTTTCGTACTCATTCAATTTCACGGAATCCGTAATGGAACTCCATTCTCCCAGTATCCGGTCCAGTGAATCAAGCGCGGCCTTGCGTTGGGGGGAGGGAGTTTCCCTGATGAGATAAAAGGAGCAAAGATTGATTTGAACCGTCCCATTGTTCCGCGCGACGGTTTTCAACAGGTCATCCGGCAGATTCCGCGGATTGTTGAACAGGGCGCGACAGCATGAGTGCGAGGCCATGACAGGACTGCGCGTCAGCCGCAGAACCTGGCAGAACGCCGAGTCGGAGATGTGCGACACGTCGATCACCAGGCCGAGGCGGTTGCATTCGGCCACGAGCTTGCGCCCGAACGGGCTCAATCCGTTCCACTTGGGTCCGCTTTTGTCAGTGGATGCGTCGCATATCTGGTTGTTGCGGGAATGGCACAAGGTGACGTAGCGTATTCCTTCGTCCGCAAAATGCCGCAGGTTTTCCAGGTCGGTGCCGACGGCGTACCCGTTTTCGAGCCCGAAGAAAACGGCCCGTTTGCCCGTTTTTTCAATTCGATACGCGTCTTCCGGTGTAAGCGCAATTTCGGCCATGCCGGGATGCCGCATGATTTCACGCTTTGTGACCTGCAGTATGCGGTCCGCTTTTTGCATGGCAAGGGCGTATCCGTCGTCGCTCAGGGTGTCCTGCCTGAGGTAAACGGCGAAGAAAGCGGCGTCGAGCCCGCCGTCTTTCATGCGCGGAAAGTCGAGATCGCCTTTCTGGCCCAACCCGGTTGCATGCCTGATGCCGAGATCCATGCCGTCCCTGAAAATACTCAAGGGGGTGTCCATGTGAGTATCCACGGTCAGGACGTTGTCATGAAGGCGTCCGCCGCCATCGGATGCGGTTAAAGATGGCAAAAACGGAAAAGCGATTGTGAAAGCGGAAATCGGGATGATGAATAAACATTTGTTTTTAGATGACATGAAGATTCTCCCCAAAAAAAGAGCAGCCCAAAATAACGAGGAATTTTGTCATTGTCAAGCGGTTTTAAATACAATATGAAAACGGCGTTTCCATTTGTTCAAAATGGCATAAAAATCGTATTTTTTCTTGACATTATACATATAATCAAATAGATTTAAAAGGTTCAAAATTCGTGATCCTCTGCAGTTTGCATTTGGTTCGCGCGTCATTTTTTCGGTTTCATAGGCAGTCCGGAGAGATGGAACAATGAATGAAGAATTCGAAAAATCATTCGATTCACTCAAATCGTACTGGCTGGGCGCATCGTCCGAACCGTTTTCCGAAAAAGTGCTGGAACTGGCGTACGAGCCGCTGCACGTTGGAACCATGGAAGACTGCAGCACATCCGCCTCCATCACGGACGAATGCGGGGATCAATTCGAGGTATTCCTGAAGATCGAGAAGGGGCGCGTGTCAAAGGCCTCCTTTTTATCCGAAGGATGCGGCGCCATCATGGCCTGCGGCGGCGCGATGTGCGAACTCGTCACCGGCCTGACCATCGAAGAAACGGGAGAATTCTCGTCCGAGGATATCGTCCGGTTTCTGGACGGCCTGCCCGATTCGCACCGGCACTGCGCGGAGCAGGCTGCGCTGGTATTGAAAAAAGCCATGGAGCGGAAACAAAACGCTTTTCAGCCGCATCCATGAATCATTGAACAGAACCGAATCAGGCTGGCGGAAAAATGCAAATCATTTCCATACCGGCCCTGTGCATGGCCGCAGTCACATGGTACGTGGGGTTGTACCATCTTTTCCTCTATCCCCGGCTCAGGCAGCGGGAAGACCTGTCGTTCGCCGTCCTGTGCCTCGCCATGACGTTCTACAACATCCTGTGTGCCGGGCTGTACAATGCCCGTACCGTCGCGGACGGATTCGTCTGGCAGAGGGGGCAGGTCGCCGTGCTATCGCTGGTCGGCGCCGCCTACGTCTGGTTCGCCACCGATTACGTGCAATTCGCCTCACGGAAAATCCGGAACGCGCTCGCGCTGTTCTTGTCGGTATCCGCCGTGCTCGTGTATTTCGTGCAATCCCCGTTTTTCTGGCATCCTGACCGGATAGCCGAAAAACAGTTGCACCTGCCGGCGGGGCTCGAAATTCACTATCATGAAGTGGCTCCCGGTTTTTTTTCCGATTGCCTCGGGGCGGTCGGATTTCTTGTTTATGGGTATGTGATTTTTCTGGCTGTCTGGCTGGCACGAAAGGATAAAACCAGAAGCAAGGCGCTGTTTTTTTCCGCGACGATTTTTTGCGCGGGGCTGATCAACGATATCCTGGTGCACACCCAGGTTTACCGCAGCATCTATCTGGTCGAATACACGTACATGGCGGTGGTGGTGCTCATGGCCAACCGGTTGTCCAAATCGGTTCTCGAAAGCGCCCGGCTGAAGGAGGCGTACGAAGCGTCTGAAAAAAAGTATCGAAGCCTCGTCGACCATTCCCTCGTCGGGATTTTCATCGTCAAAAACGGCGTCATCCATTTCTGCAACCAGCCCTTCGCGACCCTGTTCGGATATGCAAAAACGGATCATGTTCTGGGCAAATCGAGCCGGGAGTTCCTGCCGGCGGAATGGACCGCCGCCGAAGGTCAAGAAGGCGTCGTATTGCCGAAAGAGGGTTTTGCCCGCCGTGAAACCCGGGTCAAAACCCTGTTTGGGAAACAAATGGACCTCGAGTGGCTGATCACGCCCTTCTTCATCGAAGGGGAGAGGGCGTGGCACGGTTCGGTCATCGACATCACGGCGAGAAAAAAAGCCGAGGACGAGCTGCAGAAGAGTCTTGAGGAAAAAAACATCTTGTTGAAGGAAATCAACCACCGCGTCAAGAACAACCTGCAGATCATCATGAGCCTGCTGAACCTTGAGTCGAGGCGCACCGACAATACCCAGGTGCAAGAGGTTTTGAAGGACTGCAACCAGCGCGTTCTCACCATGGCCGTGATTCATGAAATGCTCTACCGGTCCGAGCGTTTTGAATGGATCGATTTTCACGAATACACAGTCAGGCTGGCGACCGACCTCATCCGCTCGTTCGACGTGGAAGGCCGCATTTCTCCGAATCTGGACGTTCAGAACGTCTTTCTTTCGCTTGATCAGGCCATACCCTGCGGGCTGATATTGAATGAGCTCATCACAAACGCCATCAAGCACGCCTTTCCCGGGGAAAAAAAGGGGCGGATTGCCGTGCGGTTCCTGCAGCACGAGAACGGTTTCTTCGAATTGAGCGTTTCGGACGACGGTATCGGCATTCCCGAAAAGACAACGGCGGGCGGGGGCGACTCTCTGGGGTTGCGCATCGTCGACGTGCTGGCCGAGCAGCTCGGCGGAAAACTCAAAAAAGAATCGGGGAAAGGCGCTTCCTATTCCATCGTTTTTCCCGTCATGCGTTGAGAGCCGCATTCCAGCGCCCGGCTGAGGGCCGGAACCGGTGAAGGGGGGGAGGGTCCGCGGCAGCTTTTTTCTTGTTTTTGATTTTTATCGCCTTTACATTAATCAGCAATGAGGTCAATTCCGGAGCGGACATGATCGAATGGGTGAAAGTGGTGAACGAGTCCGTGCTGGTCACGGTATTCGTTTTCATCACCATGATCATGGTGGATTACACGAACACGGCGACGGTGGGCCGTTTTTCAAAACTCATGAAGGGGGGGCGGGCGAGGCAGTATGCCGTCTCGTCCGTCCTCGGCGCCACGCCGGGCTGCGTGGGTCCCTTCATGAACGTATCATTCTACGAACACGGGCTGCTGTCGTTCGGCGCCTTGACGGGCGGCATGGCCGCGGCGGCCGGGGACGAGGCGTTCGTCATGCTCGCGCTGTTCCCCAAGACCGCGCTGGTTCTGCTGGGCATTCTGGCCGTCATCGGCGTCGCCTGGGGGGCGGCCGCCGACGGGCTGGTGCGGGCCCTCAAACTCAAACCCAGCCTGTTCTGCGGTCTCCAGAAAATCCACACACTCGAGACCTGCGCCTGCCCGGGCCATGAACAGGACCAAAAGCGCATGACGCGCCGCATTCTCGGCGTGTCCTCCACGCGGGCGTTCCTGCTTCTGGCCACAGTCGGCGCGCTGGTGCTCATCGCGTCCGGCCTGCTCGGACCGGGGGAGTGGGATTGGGAAAAGATAACGTTGGTCGTTCTCGTATCGATCGGAAACGTGATCGTGGGCAGCGCGTCCGACCACTACCTGCGCGAACACATCTGGAACCACATCGTTAAAAAGCATCTCGGCCGCATCTTCCTGTGGACGTTCGGCGCGCTGGCCGCCCTGCGGCTCGGGTTTTATCACTGGGACCTCGAGGCATTCGCCCAGTCGAACACCGGATGGCTGCTGCTGTTCTCCGCGCTCGTCGGCCTGGTCCCCGAATCGGGTCCGCATCTGGTTTTCGTGGTTCTGTTCTCGAGGGGATTGATCCCCTTTTCGGTTCTGTTCACCAATGCGGTCGTTCAGGACGGACACGCCATGCTTCCGCTGCTGGGTTTTTCGGTCCGCGACGCCGTTCTTGTCAAGTCATTCAACCTGGCCTTGGGGCTGGTATTGGGATTCATGCTTTTCATGATGGGGGTGTGACCGGTGCGCCGTTTCGGAATCTGTTTTCTTGCGGCGTTTCTGTGCGGCTTTCCGCAAACCGCCCGCGCGCAGAAGCCGTTGACCGTCGAGGATATTTTCGGCACCGACCTGTTTAAAACGAAGGCGCTGCGGGGCGTGGAATGGATTCCCGGCCGGTCCGCATTCACCTTTCTCGAAAAGGACGGATCGGGCCAAAACCGAATTGTCCGGATGGACGCGGAAACGGGGGAAAAAGAGTGCCTGCTGGATTCGGCGCAAACCGGGGTGCTGGGCGACTCGAGGCGCGAGAAGCGTTTTGCCGTTCCCAGTTACGCGTGGTCGCCCGACGGCCGGGGCGTTTTGATCCCGTCCGACAAGACGCTTTATTTCTACGAAACCGCGGCCGGGCGTATGCGCGTTTTGAACGGCGACGCGGAAGAAGAAAGGGATCCGACGTTTTCGCCCGACGGCAGGCTGTTGGCCTATATTAAAAACGGGAATCTGGCCGTTTACGACATTCAGACGGAGAGCGAGACCATCCTCACCCGCAACGGAGGGAAGGACAGGCTCGTCGGCTGCTTCGACTGGGTCTACGAGGAGGAATTCTCCATACGCACCGGATTCGCCTGGTCTCCGGACTCGAAATGCATCGCCTTCTTCGAACTCGACCCGACGGACGAACCCGAATTTCCCATCGTGAATTTTCTGCCTCTTCAGAACACCGTCGAAACGATGCGGTACCCCAAAGCCGGCAACGCCAATGCGCTTGTCAGGATAGGCGTGGTCCCGGTCCGGGGCGGGGAAACGGTCTGGATGGACCTGGGCCCGGAGGAGGACATTTACATTCCGCGCATCGCCTGGCTGAAGGACAGCCGGCATGTGGCCATTCAGCGCCTGAACCGGAAACAGAACAGGCTCAACCTGCTGTTCTCGGAAGCGTCGACCGGTTTTTCGTGGTCCGTCCTTTCAGAGGAAGATCCCGGCGGCTGGGTGGACGCGAACGACGACCTCGTTTTTCTCGACGACGGCAGGCGCTTTGTCTGGTCGTCCGAACGGACCAACTGGAAACATCTCTACCTGTACGACATCGGGGGGAGACTCATCCGGCCGCTGACGGGCGGTAGCTGGAACGTGGAGGCTGTGGTGCACGCCGACGGGCGCGGCCGTTGGATTTATTTCACGGCATCCGAAAAGAGCGACCTGGAGACGCATTTCTACCGCGTGGGGCTTGACGGCCGTCGATGCACGCGCCTCTCCAGCGAAGAGGGGACGCACCGGATCCAAATGTCAAAGAACGGACGATACTACCTCGACACGTTCTCGAATGTCGCCGCGCCCGATCGGGCGATAGTACGGCGGAGCGATGGTTCGACGGTGCGCGTGGCGGAACCGGGGACGATCGAGGCGTTGAAGGCGTACCGGCTGGCCCGCGCCTCGTTTTTCAGGATACGCACCGATGACGGTCTCGATCTGAACGCCTATCTGCTGAAACCTGTGGATTTCGATTCAACAAGGAAATATCCCGTGATCATGCATGTCTACGGGGGACCGTCGTCGCAGACGGTTCGGAACGCATGGCGCAGCGGCGCCGGCATGGGATCGCTGTGGCACCAGATGATGCTGCAGAAGGGGTACCTGGTTTTCTGCGTCGACAACAGGGGAACGGGCAACCGGGGCAATGATTTCATGAACCGCGTCTATGGGAACATGGGGCTGGGCGTCGAAGACCAGATACGCGGCGCGGAATACCTTCGAACACTGCCCTATGTCGACGGCGACCGCGTCGGAATATGGGGCTGGAGCGGCGGCGGATGGATGACATGCCTGGCGCTCACGCGGGGCGCCTCCCATTTCAAGGCCGGCGCGGCCGTGGCTCCGGTCACGGATTTGCGCAACTACGACTCGATCTGGACGGAACGCTACATGGGGCTGCCGCAGGAGAATCCCGAAGGCTACGACCAGAGCAATCCCGTTTTCTTCATCGACCGCTACCGGGGCGGATTGTTCCTGATTCACGGGGCAAACGACGACAACGTGCATTTTTCAAACACGATGCAGCTGGCGCGCGCGCTCCAGGACAAGGGGAAACCCTTCCAGCTGATGGTTTATCCGGGAAAGGACCATTCGATTCAAGGCAAGGAAACCCAGATGCATCTGTACCGAGCCATGACGGATTTCTTCATTAAAAACCTGTAAAAGCAGAGGGGGATGTATGAAACGCGTCGGTTCAGCCGGATTCATTTTTCTGCTGGCCATGGTCTGCAGGGCCGAAAACTACCTCATTCACGGAGGGCAGGAATCGCAGATCCGGTACCGGCTTGTCCAGCGGGTGGAACCCGCCGGAGAAACCAGACAGCTGACCCTGTGCTACGTCGTTCCCGAGCCGTTCCAGTCGCCCACCTACAGGCAGAAAATCGAGGGATTCAGGCTCGATTTCACGCCTGCGCCGTCCCAGAGGAAGGACAGCCGCGACAAGCGGGGCAATTCCATCGTCACGGCGGTATGGAACGATCCGGCCTCCTCCGTGGACGCGGTGATGGAATTCACGGCGCTTAACCAGACGGTTCTCGGCGAGCTCGACTCGCAGGCGCCTTTCCCCATAGCCGGCGTTCCGGCCGACGTGCGCGATTACGTCCGCGCTTCAGAACAGGTGCAGTCGGGTGATCCGGGCATCCGGGCCAGAGCCGGTGAACTGACGCGCGACGTCAAGACCGAATTCGACGCGGTGCAGCGCATCCTCACATGGGTGGTCGACCACATGCGCTACGTGACCCCGCCCGAGCAATTCGACGCCCTGTACAGTTTTGGCAGCGGCAAAGGCAACTGCCAGAACTATTCCCATCTGGCCGCGGCGCTGATGCGCGCGGCGGGCATACCCGTTCGCATCGTCAACGGCGTCACGTTGAAGCAGCCCTACACGGTCAAGACGCCCGAGGGCGATTTCACATTCAAGCTGGGGCAGGGAAGGCATTCGTGGATCGAAGTGTATTTCCCGGACCTCGGCTGGGTACCGTTCGACCCCCAGCAAACGGAACTCTTCGTTTCAAACCGGTTCATCCGGGTCGAAACCGGCATCGACAATCTCGAGACCGTGAACGACGGCATGGTGCGGTGGAAACAGGCGAGGGGCGCGGCCGGGAATCCAAAATTTCAGGAAACCATCGAAGCCGATTTCCCGAGCGACCGAGTGGATCTCGATATGAAAAAACAGGCGTACGGACCCCGGGGCATGCTGGTATGCCCCGAAGTCAGGACGGCCTTCAAGCCCGTGCTGACGCCCGCGGTCCAGCCGCCGAAAACGGTGCCCAAGGAGCAGCTCGACAGGCTCGAATATAAAAAGGCCTTCGTATTCGGCAACCTCGATTTTCCGAGGGGGGTCGATTTTCTGACGGCCACGGGGAGCGTCCAGAAAGGCGCCGGGGGTGAATTCGCCATGCAGAAAAGTTTTCTCGTGGAGACCGCGGAATACGTGACGACAAAAATGGTTCAGTATGCGCAGGTTTTCATTCTTAAAAAACCGTTGAAACTCTCCAAAATCGGCCTGGCCCTGCATTCCTTCGGCGGCGGGGGCCAGCTCTGGGTCGATTTGATCGCCGACCACAACGGCAAGCCGGGCGCCGTCATCGCCACGAGCGATTTTATTTCCACGAATGCGGTCAGGCCCAGGGCCGGCTACGACTGGGTCGATTTCGACCTGTCCGGATCAGGGGCTGTGCTTTCACCGGGCCAGTACTGGGTCGCCCTCGGCTTCACGGGCAGCCCCATCGTGAACTGGTTCTACACCTACGGCAAACCCGTCGGACCCGTCGATGGAACGCGTTATAAAGGCGTATACGACGAAGCCTGGAGCGGGGCGCTGGCCTATGAATTCAACTACCGGGTGGCCGGGTGGACCGCGGAATGAGCGGCTGGCCGGCATTTCATGAACAGAAAATCCTGATCACGGGGGGTGCGGGATTTCTGGGCTCGGCCCTGGTGCGTTCGCTTCTCGACGTGAAGGGCGTGGTCACCGTTCTGGACGACTTTTCGACAGGCAGCGAAAAGAAACTGCCTGTCCATCCGAATCTATCCGTGCTCCGCGGAAGCATAACCGATCAAGACCTGGTGAAGGAGGCCGCGCAGGGCGCCCGCCACATTTTTCATTTGGCCGCCACGCCGATCGGGGTCTCGCTCGACGACCCGGTGCGCGACTGCATGACCAATGTGCTGGGAACGCTGCATGTCCTTGCAGCCGCCAGGGAGTCCGCGTCGGTCCGCCGCGTGACGGTCGCGTCCACCGATTCGCTGTACGGGAATTCGCGCTATCTGCCCATCAACGAGGACGACGCGGCCAGCCCGCTGAGTCCTTTTGCAGCCTCCAAGCTGTCCGGGGAGAGCTACTGCAGGGCATTTTACGAAAGCTTCGGCGTTCCGGTGACCGTGCTCCGCTACTGCAACCTGTTCGGTCCCCGGCAGGACGTGCAGGAAACGGGGGGCGGGGTCGTCGCGCGCTTCATCCGCGCCGCGCTGTCGGGCGGGCCGCTGACCGTGCACGGGGATGGCGGCGCAACCCGGGATTTTTTGTTCGTCGAAGACGCGGTCGAGGCGACCGTACTGTCGGCCACGGTATCGAAGGCGGAGGGGCAGGTCTACAACGTGGGCACCGGTTTTGAAACCGCGATCGCGGACCTGGCCAAAACCGTTCTGGAACTGACGGGAAGCGCCGGATCGATGGAATTCAAGGATATCAAGGACGTCGACAATATCAGGCGGCGGGTGCTCAACATCGAAAAAATCCGGAAGGACGTGCGCTGGACCCCCACGCATACCCTGGAACAGGGTTTGAAGAAGACAATTCAATGGGTCAAGGAAAATACTCCCCGGACCGGCGGGTGAAAGCCGTGCAGGCGGAGCAGGGGGACCGGCCGAAAACGGAATTCATTTTTCATTTGTTTTTTTAGATTTTTCAGGCTACCTTAATCGCCGGTTTGATTTCTTTTTTCCTGTCGAAAAATTGAGGATGTTTTCCTTATGCTCAAACACCTTTTGCCGAAAGAACATGCATTCTTTAACAATTTTGAGGAACACATATCGCTCGTGATCCTTGCGTGCGAGGAATTCATCAAACTCGCCAAACCCGGCGCCAACATCGTGGAGTGCGCGAAACGCATCGAAGATCTGGAACACCAGACCGACGAGATCACGCACCGGTGCATCGAGGCCCTCCACATGACGTTCATCACGCCCATCGAGCGGACCGACATCCAGGTCCTGATCAAGCGGCTTGACGACATCGTCGATTCGATCGACGGGTCCGCCTCGCGCATTCTGCTTTACGAAATCAAGGAAGTGCGCGACGAGGCGGCCCAGCTCGCCGAGGTGCTGCTCAAGGCGACCAAGGAGATTGAGGCGGCCCTCAAGGCGCTGCGCAGCAAGAAGAACGCGGACCTGATCAGGCAGAAATGCATCCGGATCTACGATTTTGAAAACCGGGGGGACGAAATTCTCCAATCGGCCCTGATCAGGCTGTTCAAGGAAAGCGACCCCGTGCTGATCATCAAATGGAAGGAAATTTTCGAACGCCTTGAGATTGCGGTGGACCGCTGCGAGGACGTGGCGAACACCATCGAAGGCATCGTGATTTCCTCCTCATGACGGAACCGGAACGGACATGAACGCCACCTGGATCGTCGTCATCGGAACGGTTGCCGCAGCGCTGATTTTCGACGTCATCAACGGTTTCCACGACGCCGCCAATTCCATCGCCACCGTCGTCTCCACTCGGGTGCTGCGCCCTTTGCAGGCTGTCGTCTGGGCGGCGTTCTTCAACGTTGTAGCTGCGTTCCTGTTCAA